>CALGRQ010000315.1 GCA_937880795.1 uncultured Dyadobacter sp.
TATAGTTGGATGATCGAAGAGCCGGTTTTGCAGGCAGTTAGACTTGATGCTACCTGTGTTGTCGTTAATCTTTTCAGAATTCCGGGAGCCCCCGAGGTGACCGATCATTGCATTCAGAATATACTCAAATTAAAACCTCAATGTGATTATTACGGCATGCCGCTGATGGTGGAGCCTCTGGTGTTCAGACCGAATCATGAAGCAGGGGGCTATATGGTGGACGGGAACATTGATTACACCCATGGTTCGTCAGGCCGTAGAGCTGGGGGCTGATCTTATCAAAGCGGATCCTACCGATGATGTGGAAGAATACCATAAGGTAGTTGAAGTAGCGGGAAGTGTGCCCATTTTGGTACGCGGAGGTGGACGTGCTAGTGACGAAGAGATTATGGATCGTACTTACCGGCTTATGAAGCAGGGTGTTAAAGGGATCGTTTATGGCCGCAATGTAGTTCAACACGCGAATCCGGGTGGTATGACGAAAGCCCTCATGGCTATTGTCCATGATAATGCGGAACCGAAGGATGCTATAAAACTGATCTGACACTATGCAGCAAAATATTGTTCAGGTAGGAATTATTGGCGGCGGTTTAATGGGTAAAGAATTAGCCAGTGCGTTGGGAAGATGGTTTGCCTTAAATGATTTTCCTGTGAAAGCGGAGCTGAAAGCGGTTTGTGATTTGGATGTAAACGCGCTACAATGGTATGAAAAAGTGCCTTCGGTGAAGTTGTATACAACAAACTATAAGGAGCTACTCGCTGACCCAAGTCTGTCTGTTATTTACGTCGCCCTTCCGCATCACTTGCATAAAAAGTACTATACGGAGGTTCTGGAAGCAGGTAAGGATTTAATCGCCGAAAAACCTTTTGGGATAGACTACCAGTCCGCCAGTGAAATTGCTGAGACTGCAGAGCAACTGGGACGCTTTGTACGTTGCAGTTCCGAAATGCCGTTTTTGCCCGGGGCACAACGTGTTATTCAAGAGGTTCAGTCCGGGCGTATAGGACGTATTATGGATATCAAAGCCGGTTTTTGTCATTCCAGTGACATGGATCCTATGAAGCCTATCAATTGGAAAAGGAAATCGGAATTTTGCGGAGAAATAGGGGTGATGGGTGATTTGGGTATGCATGTTTTTCATATTCCATTAAGGATGGGCTGGCTTCCCAAACGGGTTTTTGCACAACTGCAAAAGATTATCACCCAGCGGCCCGATGGAAAAGGAGGATGGACCGAATGTGACACCTGGAATAACGCCTCTCTGGCCACTGCGGTGGAAATAGATGGTGAAGAAATTCCGATGATGTTAGAAATGAAACGACTGGCACCTGGCGAAACCAATTCGTGGTATATAGAAATCTATGGAACAGAAGGTGGGGTGAAGTTTAATACCAAAGATACCAAAGCGTTATGGTTGTTTAACAAAGGGAAGGAGCAGTCGTGGCAACGTATCGATCTGGGCTCTCAGGTTGCGTTCCCAACCATCACCGGATCCATATTTGAAGCCGGTTTCGCCGATTGCTTCATGCAAATGCTGGCTGCTTATTTTATGGAAAGAGAAGGATTACTGGAAAACCGCTTTGGCTGTGTAACCCCCGCAGAGGCAGTAATGAGCCATAAAATTTTTCAAAGTGCCTTGCTTTCTCACCAGAACAAGTCGGTTGTTGAAATTGCATATGATTGATATATGGGAAATTTTATTCGAAGCGGTCTTTTGGCCGGCGGCAACTGGATTGTCGATTTTGTGAAAATCATTCATACCTATCCCCAGGAAAATGCCCTTGCCAATATTCTCAATCAGGAGGTAGGTAACGGCGGAGCTCCTTTCAACGTATTGAAAGCACTTTTTAAAATGAAAGTAGCTTTCCCTCTGGAAGGCATTGGTAGGGTGGGTGACGATGAAACCGGTGCGGAGATCATGACGCAATGCCAAAGCATGCAGATCAATAGCAGCCAATTGAAAGTTTGCGAGGGTATAGACACTTCCTATACGGATGTGATGACGGTAGCAGAAACCGGAAAACGTACTTTTTTTCATTATCGTGGTGCCAATGCTTTGCTGGATACCTGCGATTTTGATTTTTCAACCTCCGGTGCTAAAATTTTCCATTTGGGTTATTTACTCTTGCTGGACAAGCTGGATGAGATTGACGAAAATGGATTAACCGGCGCAGCAAAAGTATTTCGTAAAGCGAAAGAGGTTGGGCTCATTACTTCCGCTGATGTTGTCAGCGAGCAATCTGAACGGTATACAAGGGTCATACCGGCAGCACTCCCTTTTATCGACTATCTGTTTATCAATGAACTTGAAGTGCAGTATCTGACAGGTTTAGATCTCACAATGGAATCGGGTGGTATAGCCCTTTCCGTCGGTTTTCGTGCCGCCCGCATAATTCTGGATATGGGCGTATTACAATGGGTGGTTATTCATTTTCCTGAGGGCGCACTTGCAGTGAGCAAAGGAGGGGAAGAAGTTTTTCAGCCAGCCGTTCAAATGCCGGCACATTATATAAAAGGGACTGTGGGGGCCGGAGATGCATTTGCAGCCGGCGTTTTAGCCGGTATACATGACTCGTGGCCTATGCAAAAAAGTTTACGCTTAGGTGTTTCAGTGGCTGCGCGCAGTCTTTTATGTGCCAATGCGTCGGAGGGCATTGTAGCATTGGAAGAATGCCTTCAATTCGGACAGGAAATGGGATATCGTTCCGAATGTCATGAATGATTTTGTTACCCATCGCCAAAGGTAGAGTAGAGATAGGCCGTACTTTTGGAGGATAGTGGCTGTAAAACCTTTTTTAAGATTTGTTTATACGTTATGAAGTCTGATCAACTGAGCCGGAGGAAATTTTTAACTACCGGAGGAGTAGCCGTGGCAGGAGTTGCCGTCCTTTCTAAATTCAATCCTACACAGGCTTTTATGCCTGATAAGCAGGTATTAGGTGTATCAACCGATGAGTTTGCCCGGGAGGTTATGCGGGTGTTGCCTGCCGATAAACCATTTGGTTACCAACAAAGAATTAAGGAGTCGGCGTTTCATTTGTTGGCAAAGGACCCGTCTGCGAAGTTGAAATCTACGGAGTTCACGCTAGAAGGGGAAGTTAGGCTTTGCTATTTGGAAGGGAATTCGGATCTGATTCGAACTGCTATTCAGGATTTTCAAGATTATTTAAAACTGTCCATGGAGGTAGAGAGCCACGTCGATTTACGTAGCTCGTGGAAAGGTATACCCAGAAAAGGTCAAATTATACGGATTGGTACGCGGCATCAACTTCCTGATTATGCAAAAAATCTTACCGGTACGAAGAGCTACTCTTTGACCAAAACTCCTCACGAGTTGGTGGTTTGCGGTTATGACGATCGGGGTGTTTTGCACGGATTATACAATTTACAGGCGCGCATGAATTTGCGAGAAGGGCCTTTTTTGCCTAAAAACCTCAGTGTGACGAGAAATAGTTTGTATCAGCGACGTATGGTTTTATCCGGACTAGGTTGGATGGAGTGGCCCGACCAGATTCTGGCGGCCATGGCCCGAAATGGTTATGATGGAATTTTTGCATCTGTATATGCCAATCCTAACGGGGACCGTACCACGCCTGAAAACTCTACTGATTTCTATGCACGCCTGATGCATAAAATTCGCAGACAAGATCCTGCGAAAATACACGACCTTATCCAACGAGCTGGTAAATTAGGTATTAGTGTATATACGCCCATCATCTATCAGTATACCGGAACGGAGGAAAGTGAAAAGGGATTGCGCAAGCTGGTGAAGGATATCCTCCAAGAATTTCCCAAGATTCGGGGGTATGTATTACTCACGGAAGGATTTTGGTATAAAAAGTGGGGTGGACTACATGGAGCCGATGCTGAGCATGTGATGGATTGGGCCAAAAATTGGAGTAAAGCCATCGCCATAGTGACGGAGGAATGTCACCGGGTGAATCCGGAAACGGAAATTTTGGCTTGGGAATATAACATTGATTTCCGTCCTGAGAATACCAAATTGAAAAAGTATTTCATCGAACAGCTGCCAGCAGGGGCCATTCCGATGCTTACATGGGAAAATGGAAAGGGGTTTGAGCTGGATGGAATGAAGGGTTATTTGCGTGATTACTCGTTGTCACAGGTGGGGCCGGCAGAGGTGACCATGGCCCAAATGGAAGAAGCGAAGAGCCGATCTATCAAGGTATATTCAAAAGTGGACACCTTTGCGAGCTGGCAATTTGGTACCATTCCTTATCTGCCTTTTCCTGGTCAGTGGAGAAAACGTTATGATGCATTGGAAGCATATGGAGTGAAGGGTACTCTTGAAAGTTGGAGTAGCGGTTTCACTCCGAATTTTATTGCAGAAATGCGATATTGGACCTGCTGGGATCAGAGCTTGTCCTTTGATGACCTTCGGAACGCCATGGCTTCGCGATTGTTCGGTGCGGCACAAGTTGAAAAGGTATTGCAGGCATGGGCTCATTTTGATTCGGCGATTCGTCTGGTGCCGGATACAGGTCCCAACATGGGTACCAACAATGCCATCGGCAATCCATTGTTTTTTCAGGAACCACCCGTACGCACGGCTACTTTTCATAAATCATGGAGTGACCACGAAGCCTGGATGGGATATTTGGGTGGGGAGCTTAATCCATATTGGCCATTTACGGTTTCCAGAATGGTTTTCTATCCCGATTTTACCAATAAAATAAATAGGGCGGAGCAATATGCAAGAGGTGCCACAGGCATAATAGCCGGTAAGGAGGTAGCGCTTTTACCTGTATTTTTGAAATATCTAAAACAAGCAGCAGAAGAAATGGGCCGTGGATTGGCTTTGTATAGGGAGGCAGCCTTGGAAAGTCCTGATTGGAAAAGAAAGCGGGCGGTTTCGGAAGTGGTGGTGGCGGAGCATTTGCACCGGATGATGGAAAGTAATATCGCCGTTCTTGAATTTGAAAATTTACGTTTTACGAGAATAAAGGAAAAGGACGTTACCAAAGGCAACCAAATGCTGGACGAAATGACTGCCATTGTTACCGCAGAAATAGCACGTACGAAACGCTCCCTAATAGCCGTTCAACATGACTCGCGACTCGGCTTTCAATTCGAGCAGGACTACGTTTATACGCCATATTCATTAAAGGAAAAATTGGCTCTGTTGGAGGAAACATTGCAGGAACAGTTACCATCGGCGCGGGTTAAAGGCTGACCTGGTTTACGTTGGATTACAATGATTCACATCTATATTTTTAGGTATAAGCGCAGCGGCGATGGAGCGGGAAATATTTTCATGCTATAGAAATAATCCATAAATTGTGGAAACATTTCGATTAGAACAATGAAAAAAATTTTGTTTTTGGTCTCTGTAATTCTGCTGTCATGTTCCAAGGATGATCCCAAGTCGGGCTCCGATGTAAACGTGCCTGTTGGAGATAAAATATATGATCAGGAGGGAGTTACCATTCGTCCGGAAGCGGTAGATTTTGAGGTTGTACAATACAACACCAGAATGGACACAACACGGGTAATACCTGATATGGTTCTGAACTGGGGTGTAGCGGTTGCAGAAGGGGATAGCGTGTTGGCAAGCTGGACAGTGCCTCCCACTTTTAAGTATTCATTGACTATTACGGACTTTGAACCTTCGGTGGAAGGCGTGATTGGTATAGCCCTTGAAAAGAAACAATCGGGTAGACGTTTGGCGCGGGAGCAAAAGGTAAAAGTGAGCCGTGTGGTCAAAAACTTTGATGTATTTCGGGTGAATTTCGGAATGAGTAAAGACGAAGTAAAAGCCAATGAACTTGCGCGCTTGATTACTACCGGCGACAAGTCTAAGGCCTGGTTGGAAAAAACAGCTACCATTGCTTTTGTAGACGCACCCAACGAACCTTATTTAAATGGCTATGAGTTTGAAAATGGGAAGTTGAAATATATCCATGTGATTCAGAATGCCACAGAGGTTAGTAATACGGACTATATGTCCTCGGATATCAAAGATATGATGATCGCTCTGGCTAAAAGATATAATGCGCCAGCGCCTGTTTTTGAAGAGAAGAAAATAGGGAACGAAGTGAAGTATAAAACCAATAGTAAAATTAGCTGGGTTGTAAATGGGCTTAAAGTAACTTACGGTTTAAAAACTTTACCGGTGCAAGGTACTAACCTTAGCTATTATACGCTTACTTACGAAAAGCAATAAAGTGTCGAGGTAGTGCTTGAAGATGTTTCCTGGTCATGCTCCTTCCGTGGGTTCATAACCAGGAAACATTTTTTTTATCTTTTCAATCAATGAGTTTGGTGTTTTCGTCTGTGCTACTTACGCCTAAATCAGGTAAGTTTTTCTTCGTTTTTAATCCCAACTCTTTCAGTTTAGTGGCTTGCAATACCAGGTTGTCGTTCCCGACAGATAACTGCTTATAGGCCTCGCTGTATTTAAATTGGGCTTTTTCCATATGTGCACCCACATCCTTTAAATTGGACACGAAGGCATAGAACTTGTCATATAGTTTCGCTCCACGTTCTGCGATTTCCAGTGTATTTTGGTTTTGATATTCGCGTTTCCACAGGTCCACAATCAGTTTTAAGGAGGTGATCAGATTGGTAGGACTTAACAACAGTATTTTTTTGTCGTATGCGAAATTCCATAGATCCGGATCGCCCTGCAAAGCGGCTATATAAGCAGGTTCGCTGGGAACAAACATCATTACAAAATCCAGCGACTTGTCATAATCGTCGTAACCTTTTGCGCTCAGGGTGATAATATGGGTTTTAATCGCCTGAATATGTGCATTGAGTTCTTCTTTTTGCTCATCCACATCAGTAGCAGCAATAAGTCGCGTAAAAGCGTTGAGCGAGACTTTGGAGTCAATGATCACGTTTCTATTATCCGGATATTTGATAACGGCATCGGGTCTCATTTTTTTACCTGCTATATCTGAGCGCATCGCAACACCGTCGTCGTCGCGGAGCTCATGCTCCATAAAGTACTCACGACCTTTCACAAGCCCCGATCTTTCCAAAATACTTTCCAGTATCATTTCACCCCAGCGTCCCTGCGTTTTGGCTTCTCCTTTTAAAGCTTTTGTCAGGTTGCGGGCTTCATCGCTGATGATTCGATTCAATTCAGCGAGTTTGGATACTTCATTGCCCAGCGAAAACCTTTCCTGCGATTCTTTGATATATACCTCCTCAACCTTGTTTTTAAATTCGGCTATGTTTTTACCCAGTGGTTCAAGGATTTGATTCAGATTTGTTTTGTTGAGTTCCGTAAACGAGGCTGTTTTCGTTTCTAAAATTTCATTGGCGATGTTTTTGAATTCCAGATTGAATTTGTTACTCATTTGCTCCATATCGGCTTTCTGAGTTTCCATTTTTTCAGTCAGGGCGTTATTTTCCGCATAGGCACTAGCGAGCCGCTGATTGGCGTAATTGAGGTCTTGTAATAAAGTTTCTAGCTCTTTTTTTGCCTTTGCTAAGTCGTTATTTTTTTCGGTTAGCGTTTGTCTTGCTGCTGCTAAGTTGGCGGTTGTGGTTGACAATTCATCCTGGGTCCACTGTTGGGCAGAACGGTATTTTTGAATTTCAGTTTTTAAAGTTATCGTCTCATCCGATTTCTCGCGAACTGAATTCTCCAGTACTTGCATTTGTAAAGTACTTCTTGTTTTTAGCTCCCGAAAATCGAGTTCCATAGCATTGGTTCTTCTGCTCAGTTCATCTTTTTCATTTTGGATGGTCACATTGGAATTGGCTTTTGCCATAAAGTATCCAATTGCTGCACCGATGATTGCACCCAGTACGAGGCATATAAGTAATTCCATTGATTTTAGATGTGGTTGTTGAGTCGCCTCATGGTGATATAGGCTCAAAGGTACCTGAATTTATATAGTCAGGAAACGATTAAAGGCACATAAAGCTTGTTAAGCAAAGTACTTTGGTTCATCATGAGTAAAAACGAGCAATACATGCGTTAAGGATTTAACAGCATTACAAACACTAAACTGAAATGGATATGCTTATAGAAAGACGCGAATTTTTATCAACGCTTACGGTTGCCGGTGCTGCAACTTTATTCTCCGGGAATACTTTGCTGGCTTCTACAAATCCCAAAAAGGATAAATTAGGCATTGCACTGGTTGGGCTAGGCTATTATAGCCAGGATTTATTGGCACCTGCACTTCAGCAAACGCAAAATTGCTATTTGGCCGGCATTGTAACAGGAACCCCTGAGAAAGCGGAAAAATGGAAAGCAAAATATAATATTCCAGACAAAAACGTATATAACTATCAGAACTTTGACCAAATCGCCAACAATCCGGACATTGATGTGGTATACGTAGTTTTGCCGCCATCCATGCACCGGGAGTTTGTCGTAAGGGCTGCAAAGGCAGGTAAACATGTTTTTTGCGAAAAGCCAATGGCGCCGTCCGTTGCTGATTGCGAGGCCATGATAAAATCTTGCAGTAGTAATAAAGTTAAACTGGCCATTGGCTATCGTTGCCAGCACGATCCTAACATCCATGCCCTGCGTCAGGTTATCAAGGATCAGAAATTCGGCAAGGTAAAAATGATCAACAGTGCCGCCGGTTATTTTGATGCAAGAACAACCCATTGGAAGCAAAGTAAAAAACTAGGTGGCGGGGCTATGGGCGATATGGGTGTATATGCCTTGCAAGGTGCGCGCCTGGCAACGGGTGAAGAGCCTATAAGCGTTATCGCACAGGCATCCACAACCCGTCCGGAGATATATAAGGAGGTAGAAGAAACAATGATGTTCATGCTGGATTTTCCAAGTGGTGCGCGTGCAGCCTGCCAAACCAGTTTTGGTATTAACATGAACTACCTTCAGGTAAACTACGAAAAAGGTTGGTTGAAATTGGAGCCGCAGTCGGCATACAATGGTATAAAAGGTAGCATGTCGGATGGCACAATTATCAATAATCCCATTAAAAGTCAGCAAGCCAAGCAGATGGACGAGGATTGTCTGGCGATCATGAACAAAACGGACTTGATCGCACCCGGAGAGGAAGGATTGCGGGATATTCGTGTATTGGAGGCCGTATATAAGTCCGTTGCTTCGGGGAAAAGTGTCAAGATATAAGGTCATCAAATAAGAGTTCTAGGTAGTTTGCAGCCCATTAGGGGTGAATAGGAGTTAAGGTCTGGCATAAGTTTGGCTTACAAATGGATGTCAGACCTTTTTATTGTCCATTCTAATCCCTATCACATTGACGAACATGCCAAATCAAGACAGTAAGTTTCGTATAGCCCTGCTGGGTGGCGGGCCAAGTAGTTTATTTGTATTGAAAAAGCTTCTGGGTACCAAAACCCACATAGAAGTGGATATTTTTGAACGGAACAAGGAAATCGGACCCGGGATGCCTTACAGTGAGGATGGAGCCAATTTAGAACATGTCACCAATGTTTCCGATAACGAAATACCTAAAATTGCTCGATCCATCGCATCCTATGTAGGCCATGTGACGGATAAGAAACGAGCCTTATATGGCGTTAATGAGGATAATTTTTCTCGTTTCAAGGTGCTACCCCGATTATTCTTTGGACAGTATCTTTCCGACCAATTTAAACTTTTACAGAAAAAGGCGCAAAAAACAGGTATTACGGTTCGCACGCATACGGGTCTGCAAGTAACGGATGTTGTGGACCGCCCAGAGGACTCAACCGTTGAGGTCCTACTGGAAGATGGGCGTGCTTTTACATTCCATGCAGTGGTTATTTGTACTGGGCACAACTGGGTGAAAACGTACGAAGATAAAATTCCTGGCTTTTATGATTCTCCGTACCCTCCTTCCAAGTTAGAACTGCCAATCAACCATGCGGTGGCGCTGAAAGGATCGTCGCTGACGGCCATCGATGCGATACGCACCCTGGCACGCGCCAACGGGAAGTTTGTTAAAAAGGAGGATGAAAAACTCGTTTTTATTCCTGCGAAAGGGAGTGAAAAATTTAAAATCGTCATGCATTCTCGCAATGGACTGCTGCCTGCTGTTCGTTTTCATTTACGTCAGCCCAGGCTATCTAAAGAGTCTTTGCTTAGTAAACGTCAAATAGACAACAATAAAAAGAAAAATGGTGGATTCTTGTCATTAGATTATGTTTTTGAAGAGAATTTCAAGAAAGGATTTAAGGATTCGGATGCCAAATTTTACAAGCGTATCAAGGATATGTCTCTGGAAGATTTTGTAGACGAAATGATGAGCATGCGTCAGGACAAAGATCCTTTTCAGTTGTTTAGAGAGGAATACGCAGAGGCAGAGCGGTCCATAGAAAATGAAAAGTCCATTTTTTGGAAGGAGATGCTGGCTGAATTAAGTTTTATCATCAATTACCCGGCGAAGTATTTTTCGGCTGAGGACATGATGCGTTTGAAGCAGGTCTTAATGCCTTTGATGTCATTGGTGATCGCTTTTGCACCGCAAAAATCCTGCGAAGAGCTCTTTGCTCTCCATGATGCCGGTAGGTTAGATATAATCTCAGTAGGTTCCGACAGTGAAATAATTCCGCATCCGGAGGGAGGCGTCTATTTCAAATATGTGGATGAGCAGGGGAAAAATCACAAAAAGCGGTTTCATACATATGTGGATTGCGCCGGCCAACGAGCGTTGTCGGTCCAGGATTTGCCTTTTCCAAGTTTATTGAAGAAGCGGGTGGTGAGCCAAGCTACTCTAAAGTTTAAGTCGATGGAAGCGGGAAGAAACCTCCTGGAAGAAGGGGATGATCAAGTGATTCAAAATTCGGCAGGAGATTATTTCTATATCGTTCCGGGAATCGCAATCAACGACCATTTTCAAATTGTGAATGAGTACGGTATGTCCAATGATCGACTATATATCATGGCCGTTCCTTACATTTCGGGCTATAATCCGGATTATTCCGGGCTTGATTTTAGTGAACAGGCAGCCAATCAAATCGTTGAAAAAATGGACGAGGTACTGGGTCAACAAGAACTTCAAGCAAGTGTGTAAATGTTAAAAATAGGGCGTTGGTAAAACCATATGGCATGATGTATTTATCCCAAATTTGGATATATCCCGTAAAATCAATGAGCGGTATCAGCGTATATGAAGCTGAGGTTAGGGAGCGTGGTTTAAATGGGGATCGTTTTGCCATGGTGGTGGACGAAACGGGAAAGTTTATTACTCAGCGAGAGTTCCCGGAACTAGCCCTAATCGGTACCCAGCTGATTGCTTCCGGCTTACGTCTATATGATCGGAAAGGCCGGTGGGATGAACTAATCATAGCCATTGATTCGGAGTCACCAATACTTTCCGTTGATGTGAAAATATGGAATGACCAGGTTATGGCTCGAACGGTAGGACAGGAAGCCGATGACTGGCTGAGCCGGTGTCTTGGAAAATCAGTTAGACTGGTTATCATGAACGATACATCACCGCGTATTCTAAAATTAGCGGATCAGGGACACCATATAGAAGTAAGTTTTGCAGATGAATTTCCCTATTTACTAACCAGTATGGCATCTCTCGAATCACTGAACCGTAAACTAGCTGCACCGGTAGATATGCGACATTTTCGTCCTAATTTGGTTATAGCGGGTAGCAGCGCATTTGAGGAAGATTCCTGGAAAATGATTCAAATAGGTACTATACGATTTAAAATTTGTAAGCCTTGCGAACGCTGTATGGTCGTTAATGTAGATCCCGATGAAGGAGTCCGAAAAAGAGAACCGCTTAAAACTTTGGCGTCATTTAGGAAACGAAGTGGTGGAATTCTGTTTGGACAGGATTTGGTGGCGTTGGAGTCAGGTGTGATTAGAGTGGGAGAGGAGGTAGTACTATTATAGCTGCTGTACATTACAGCAGAAAGGTCACTAACCAGATATGAATATAAAAAATACCTAACAAAACAGCGGCAGTCGTATGGTCCAACTGGTTTGTTAGGTATGGGTATTTTAGATGGTGTTGTGCGTCAACAACCTTATTTTACAGGCACGAGCTTTAACACACGTAAATCAAGTAATCCGTTGTTCTCACGTTTTGAATTCGACCCAAAAGTAAGTTTTTGGCGGCCAGCTTTGAGTTGTATATGACCCAGGGATTTGGTCTTGAAAGTTTCCCACGAACCCGACTTGTCAATGGTTCCATTCAATTTTGCACCAGCAGATTCGATCACAAAAGTATTTCCAGCCGTTTTATCGTCCACCGACCATTCCATTTGCACTTCATACTTACCCGATTTTGGTACCTCCATTTCCCATTCAACGCGGTCGTTGGCAGTAAACCAACCGAATGCTTTCCACTCCGGCATATAGGCAATTTTGGGTCCAATGCCTTTACCCTTTTCAGCAGTGAGGAGTAGTTCATTACGGCTGTTGGCGGTCACCATTTCCGGAATATTCATGCTGTCTCGCGCAGCTTTTACGTAGGCTGCAATTTCGCCTATGGGCGCTATCCACACCCCGTTGGCTGGGTCTTTGGCATATTCACATATTTTACGCAGAACGTCTAAACGGGTGGTTTGAGGGCCTGATGCAGCGGTTTCATGTCCGGCTAACACCAGCCATTGTCCACCTTTTTTTGCGTCCTCAATCGTGCCAAGAATCTGTTCAAAACTTTTGCCGTCGGTTTCCATACCGGTCAATACGGCCATGTCGCAATAGGTGGGATCTACCGGCGCCTCATCCAACCAGGTACGCCCGGCAACAAAAAGGTCAGAAATTACAGGTACAAAGCTTTGGGTGTTTTTCCCTCGTCCGATAAAAGTCTGCCCGCACGGATACGCATAGGTGGTGGGCGTAACACCCAACATATCTTTGATCTGACGGTTTGTTTCAATCAGTTCGGCACGCATCTTTTCAAGGGTATAGTCTTCTAGGGGATTTTTTCTGGCCCATACGAAATTTCCGCTACAGGCGTGGTTCAGTGAATGATTTCCCATCTCATGACCCTTAGCTACTGCCTTTTTCCAGCCTTCAAGACGCCTTTTTGCGTTTTCGGGGACGAGATAAAAAGTAGCTTTTACATCATATTCATCCAAGAGGGCGGTGCCACCCTCCACATTGCTGTTGCGGGCATCATCAAAACTTAAACTGATGGCCATTTTTTTTCCGTTGGGCCAAGTAAACGGTCGCTTTTGTGCGATTACATCTTGTGACAAACTACCCAATAAAAGTGGTAGTGCAACAAGACCGATAAAATGCTTCATAGTATAGATTTAGGATGTTTCTTATGGAAAGCAATAATTTAGTGTCCGCTACGCATGTCACCTTGTAAATAATTTGTAACCGCCTCGGTCAACGTTTTGGCGGCACCGGGAGCATACGGCGTCACAGTTGGTTCATAACCTCCATATTTCAGTTCTTCCTCAGCAAGCAGATATCCCAACCAGCCATTGGTATAGCCGAAGTAGAAGGTATACGGAAATGGGGAGCGATCACGCACTTCGTTGGAAATTTCACAAAATAATTCCAACGGAGCACTCCATATCGCCACATCATCGTTGATTTTCAAAAAGCGAATGGGTAGCTTCACCAGGTTTTGGCCGGCTTTCGTAGTGCGCGTATAGTTGCCCAGGTCAGCGGGCCAGCCCAGTCCTTCTTTTCTGGGTATTTCAACAATGGTACCTGACGATTTAAGGTTTACGATATTCGTGGCCGGGCCCATTTTTTTACTGGCATCAATGATTTTTTCTCCCAGCATGGCCTTAAATTGATTGAGGCGTCCGGCACCCGGACTTGGATACACGCTGTATATCGGAGCAATGTTACCCGCTGCACCATTGATATACAGCATAGGCGCCCCTGTTTTTTCTTCGACATACTCCGAAACAATGCCCGGGCCGTCTCCACTGATTAAAAGGTTTTCACCGCTCATTACGGTGCCATGCATGGCATAGTTGGCGATGAGTGCTAACAGGCTACCATCTGCTTTTTCCAGGCGCATCATCCCAATTTTTCGATCCACTGGACCATCCGGATTCATACCCAATCCGGTTTTGCCGTCTATACCACGGGCCCGGCGGTTGATATTGGCATTGGAATGTCCCCAACCCATTCCCAATTTGGCAGGGGCCAGGTTTTTTTTCGCATCACGAATCCCATCAATAATTTTTTGCTCGACCAAATCGGTATAAACGGCATCAAACTCATGCTTGTATCGGTCACCCAGGAAAACGGAGGGTAAGCCCGCTGGGCCAACTTCCGGTGCGGAGTGCGTATGTGTTGCGGACCACCATACGTTCATAGGATTGATGCCCAATTGCTTTTGCAGCTTGGTGGTAAGCTTATCATACTGAGAAGGAGAGATCAGGCATATATCCGTAGAAATAATGTAGAACTGAGACTTTCCGTCATCCATAGCCACAATCCGGTGATATATTTTGTCATGCACCCCGGTGGATTTTCTAGCCTGGTAGCCCAGCAATTGTTGCGGATTATCAGGGGTAATGTCCAGCTTTACCACAGAAGCTTTGAAATTTTGAGCGTGGGCTAAGGCAGGGGTGAGCATGGGTGCCAATATCAGGCAAAAGAGACGAATTCGGTTTTTAAGGTTTAACATAGTCAGGTTTTATTTCGGTTGTTTGATATACGCCAGCAAATCCGCCATGGCTTGCTGGTCAATTTCTGCCTCCAGTCCGGCGGGCATACTAGACATGCCCAGAGCTTTCAGCGATTTAATGTCTTTACGAGCAATGACATTCTTGGCACCACCATAGTTGCTAACGGTAATCGCAGTGGGGGTTTCTGCCGATATTAGTCCTTGTGCAGTTTCGCCCGACTTCAATTCGATCAACCAAATGTCATAACCGTCCGCAATGGAAAGATTAGGATCCAGGATGTCTCCCACAATGGACTCAGGTCTGCGGTTGCGTATCGTTCCTAAATCGGGTCCAAACGCAACTCCTTCCGAACCACCAATTTGATGACAAACGGAGCAGTTTTTCTGATATACCAGTTTCCCGGCCGAGGCATTTCCTGTTCGTGACAACGCATCGTTATACTT
Organism: uncultured Dyadobacter sp.; assembly: GCA_937880795.1. Classification (GTDB taxonomy): domain Bacteria; phylum Bacteroidota; class Bacteroidia; order Cytophagales; family Spirosomataceae; genus Dyadobacter. Next base: position 14,962 of record CALGRQ010000315.1, read on the forward strand.
TTTGATGACGGCGCCGCGGGCATCATCCTTTTTAGTCAGCAAAGCACGAGACCTGTTTCGGAGTGCTTCGTTGGCCTGGGCCATAAGCCCAACGCTGCGTGGCCATCCTATGGTTTCCTGATGTATTTTTCCAGATTCTAAACCATCCAATAAAAGTTTGATACGCTTTTCGTTGGCCATGAAGGTATTCACTGCTGCATCTCTCAGTTCTGGCGTGAGCGAGGCCCATTGTTCCAAAAGGAAGTGGCTCACGGTCTCATCAGGAATCGCACTCAAGGTTCTCAATGCCGTTAGTTGAATGGCTTTGGGTTCTGTTGGGGTAATGAGTTTTTTTAGAATTTGCTCATATTTTGCCGGATTGTCCAAAGCCAGAAATTGTATGGCATCTGTTCTTTTATCGGTAGGGGCCGCGCTATTGGCAGCCAACTTTGCCGATTGTTGCATGGCTAATTGGGAGGCTGCATTTTGCGGTAGACCTGTTTTTTTGAGCAGTTTTAAACTTGATTCGCGAAGGGATGCTGAGCTATTGCTACGGGCGGCAGTAAGGAGCATATTTTTCATGTCGTTTAGCGCAGCCGGGTCATTGGGTTTCTTTAAACTTTGGGCCAATCCCTGCAATACCGCAGGAGCCCAAGTCGCTTGGTTTTTTGATCCAGTAGCCGATAATGCATTTTTAACCAGCTTTTTAATGGCGATGGTATCGCCACTGGCAGCGGTCATTGTGCTTAATTTTTCCAGTAGCGATGCATAAGCAGGGACACCTGTTCTGTAATTTTTCAAAACAGCATCCATGAGTGCTCCGTCACCGGATGTAGTTGCTGTAAGTGCCGCGATTTGAACCCAGGGGTCATTTATATCACGGAATAGTATGGATTGCCGTACCTGAGCAGCTTGCGGAGTGTTTACAAAACCTAAGGTACTTAGAAGTTGAAAACGCACTTTTTCATTCTTGTCCATTTGCAGGGTTAATAGTTTCTGCACCAATTCAGGAGAATTTTCCAGGAACGATTCGGATAGCTTAATGGCATTTTCGCGAACACCCGCTTCCTGATCCGACAAAGCTTTGATGATATGTTGGGTTGAAAGCTTATCCAAACCTTCCAGAGTCCAAAGCGCATGAAGTCTTCCCACAGCCGAGGTCCCGTTCACTGCCATTTTTTCCAATGCCGGAACGGCTTCGGTGGCATTTCGATCCAATAGTAATCGCTGCGCATTTTTACGCCACCATACATTGGCGTTGGCCAAATGCTTTACCAGTTCCTCATTGGAGGCATCCCCCAGTTTTAGACTGCTGGTCCAGGTTGCTTTCCCGGTACCTTTTGGGGTGATGCGGTAGATACGTCCCTTATCCATACCATTGTATAGGGCCCCCGACTTAATGACATCGTCGGCCATCCATTCGGGGTGTTCAATGATCTGACGGTAGTAATCCACGACATATAGGGCACCATCAGGCCCCACATACATATTTACCGGCCTGAACCAGGAATCGGTGGAGGCTAAAAACTCTTTGTCTTTGTATACCCTTCCTGCCGTAAAACTTGCTCCTTTATCTCTAATAATATCGGCATGAACAATATTGCTAACCGGTTCTGCTACAAAGGTTACACTGTCAAATGGGGTAGGGAATAGTCCACCCTGATAGCTCGTTATACCACATGCAGAAGTAAAGACACCCACATCGGTGAGCAATTGGTGCAGAGGGTTTTTCGTGATCGGGAAAACTTCGGAAGAATGGTCCGAAATGGTTTGTGTTACATTAGAAACCAGTAAGTTCGGATTTCGATTGAGATACCGAGAGGCGATTACCTCATGATAACCGGGGTTGGCGTTGCTTACGAGCAGATAGCGCCCCCAGGTATCGAAGGTATGCCCGAATTGTGTATAGCTCGATAAAATTTCGAGATCCTGCTTACCTGGCTTGAAACGAACGCCTCTTCCCAAAGCGTTTTGGGGTAATCGTTTACCATTTTTTAGTTTGGGATAAAAAACTTCACCTCCGCGGTCGCCAAATTCTTCCTGAAAAACCTTAGCAGTTACCGCCGGCTCATGCCCGAGGTATATCCAGTTATCAATTCCCAGTAACGGATTGTTGAAGTTGTGCTGTGGATTGGACATGGCAAAGCCGGTAAGTAAGGTGTCTCTAACATCCGATTTTCCATCCCCGTCAACATCTTCGAGGTATAGCACATTAGGAGGGTCCGTAACCAAAATCCCTTTTTTATAACGCATGATTCCCGTTGGAAGAATCAGTCCTTCGGCAAAAACCGTGGTTTTGTCCATTTTGCCATCTCCGTTCGTATCTGAAAGTAAGCGTACCTTGCCGGTACCGCTTTTATCGAGAGGATATCCGTGCATCTCCACCACATACATTCGGCCATTTTCATCGATTTCCATAGCCACCGGATCGGATAGAAGCGGTTCGCTGGCCACCATTTCAATTTGAAATCCTTCGGGGAGCTGAAAAGTAGACAGGGCTTTGTCCGGGGGGATTTCACCGGTAGTTGATTTGGTTCGTAACGCTGCTCCGGTCGTCAACAGTAGTGCAGGAACCAAACAAACGCTGAGAAATTTTAAAACTGACATTGTTGTACTTTTTTCAGGCATGAGGCGCGAAGCCTCATGCCGGGTTTATAATTGCTTAGTAATTCGGATTTTGGGTAAGCTTGGCATTCCGGTCAATTGCTGCCTGAGGAATGGGGAATACATAATTTTTCTGAGCAAAAAAGGTTCTTGAACCGTCTGGGGCAGGTACAACTTTATAGTTCCATTTGCCGTTACTTTGCTCAATGACCATAGCGTGTAAGCTACCATTCAGGTTCTTCTCGGCAAGTTTCAATCGCATGAGGTCGTACCATCTTTTCTCTTCAAAGGCCAATTCAACCCGTCGTTCGCGGTGTATCGCTACGCGCATTTGCTCTTGGGTAAGTCCAGCTTTAAGAGCAGGTAATTCTGATCTCAATCTAACTTTGTTAATGGCTTCATAAACCGACGCGTCCGGTCCAACGGCTTCGTTTTGTGCTTCGGCATAATTAAGAAGTACTTCGGCAAAGCGAAATATCACAAAGTTGGCACTGCTGAGCTGATGATTTCCATTCACCGCATATTTTGGATCCAATCCTTTTTTTAAATAATAACCCGTATTTGTGGCCTCATTGGTATTACTCAAATCGGTGGCATTCCGACTACCAACCCCTTGTTTCATGATCATTTCCTTGTCCAACCAGAAAGCACCATCGTAGATCACCGATTGGTAGAATCGCTTTTCCCGATTTTTATAGGGTTGTTGAGGATCGTAACCTGATGCTGGGTCTGTGATTGGTAAGCCATTAGCCATAGCGTATTCATCAACGAGTTCTTGCGTAGGATTTACCCCTCCATAGGCGTGCTGAATACCGCCCACAATCCATGGGCCTTGGAGGCCTTCTCTTCCGCCTCCCAGTCCGGTTCCGCCCAGGTATTGTTTGGCAAATATCACCTCGCTATTGTTGTTATTGGCTTCTAACAGCATGGTTTCATAGTTTCCAAACAATGTATATTTACCCTGATCAATCACCTTTTTACTTGTTTGTGCCGCTTTCAGCCATTTGGCTTTATCGTTAGAAGGGTTGTAGAGCGGACTTGCATAATACAACTCGCAAAAGCCTTGTAGGGCTAATGCCGAACCTTTTGAGGCTCGTCCGGCTTCTACGGTTTCAGGTAGATCATTGGCAATTGCAGCACATTCTGATACTATAAACTGATACGTTTCTTCGGCTGTATTACGGGCTCTGAAAATGGCGTCACCCTGCTCATTTTGATCCAAGACATCTTCAATGATGGGAACACCTCCATAGTTGGTCCAGAGAAGCATGTAGTAGTAAGCTCTTACAAACCGCGCTTCGGCAAGTCTCACTTTTTTCCAGGCATCGGGGAGGGTAGAAGCACCTGCTTTTTCTATAAAAACATTGCTGGCTCTGATGCTGCTGTACAATCCCCAAACGCTGGGTGAATTGCTGGCTGTGTATACCGAGTTGGCGTACAGAGTTCGACTGGTTTGTCCGTTCACGCCGTTCATGGCATTGTCTGTAAAGTTTTCGCCTGGGTCGAATGTATTGAATGGACCAGGAATCCCAGTATATACATTGTTGAGGAATAGATCCGCATTTCCTGTGGTTTGCCAAAGGGTCGCATCTGAAACTTGCTCTTTAGATTCAACTTCCAGAAAATCGGAGCAAGAGAAATGGGACAGCATCAAACATGCTAACAGTGCCTTGCTACTATGATTACGTATATGTTTAATCTTGATCATGATTTCTTGATTTATCGGATTTAAAACGTAATGTTCAGACCAATTGAAGTGACTTTTTGCTGAGGGTAATTCCACCCCCGGCTGTTGCCCACCTCAGGGTCGAAATTTTTGAGTTTAGTCCAGGTTAGCATATTTTGCGTCGATACGTAAATACGCGCACTTTGCATTTTGATTTTTTGGCTGATCGCGGTTGGTAGCGTGTACGATATGGTAGCACTTTTCAACCTCAAATAACTGGCGTCGCCCATCCAGAAGCTCGAACGTTGCGTATTGTTGGTTGTAGGCGCAGCGGTGATTCTGGGGTTGGATGCATTTCTATTTTCAGGAGTCCAATAATCCATATGGTTTGTGAATGCACCCATTCCATTAAAAAATGCCCAACCAGCGTCCATGTCGTAGTAAAAATTTGTTTTTGCTGCTCCCTGGAACAATAAGTCAAGATTGAAGTTTTTATAACGTACGCTGGGGGAGAGTCCATAAATAATTCGCGGACTAGAAACCGGATCGCCAATGGTAGTAATATCGTCATCGTTAATCTTTCCATCTCCGTTCATGTCCTCATAGCGAATGTCACCTGGTTGTACCTTGCCCCAAGGTTGTACCGCTATACCTGATTTTAACTGTCCGGTTTCGTCAAAATCTTCAACTTGGAAAAATCCTAGAGAATGGAACCCAAACTGCGTTCCGAGTGGTCGGCCGGTAACTCTTCTGTTGGGGTTGTTATAGGTAGTTGCTGTTTCATAAACCTGTAAAACCTTATTTTTGGCGTATGTGAGGTTTCCGGACAGAGAAATTTGAAGATCATTGGAAATTCGGTAGTTAGAACCCAGCGTTAGGTCAAAACCCCGGTTATCCATAATTCCATTGTTCACCTGGCTAAGTCCTATACCGTATTCAAGTGGTAGTATTACATCCGGGTTTACGAGCATATTGGATCGTTTCTCATAGAAATAATCAATTTCGAAGTTGAGTAATCCTTTCCATAGAGTTCCCTCCAAACCAATATCGGTTTTCTTGGCTCGTTCCCAGGTAATATTCGGGTTTGGCTGATTTCTCTCTCTAACCGCCTGTACCGCACTACCACCCATTACATAGGCTGGGCCGGCAACACTATAAGTGCTTAAATATTGAAATGGGCTTCCAGCCAGGGCACCGACTTCGCCATAGGAGGCTCTCAATTTAAGGTTGTCCAACCAAGTAGTTTGTCCCTTTAAAAAAGATTCTTCGGATAATCTCCAACCCACAGAAAAGGCCGGGAAAAAGCCAAATCGGTTTTCGGGAGAAAAATAGTAGCTGCCATCGTAGCGTCCACTTGCTTCTAATAAATATTTGTCGGCATAGTCATAGGTTACCCGATATACCAAACCCATTTGACGGGCAGCAGAGGAAGTACCGCTGGTTGTCATATCGGCGTTGCTCGAACTGCCCATATTAATTTCGTCAATAGTGAGATTGTAATTTCGTCTTGACGCGCCCAGGCTGGTGGAATTGTTGGCCTTCGCTTCAAACAATCCTAAGACACCAATAGTACTTTTTCCAAAGGATCTGTTGTAATTCAGTCCTGCCTGGTAGGTGAGTTGGTGGTAGTTGGCTATACTTTCGCTCAATGAAGGTTTCGTTTGTCCAAAAATTCCATCCGTGATGACATAGGGTTTGGTCGATGTATTGATGGATGCCAAATGAACAGGTAAAGCCCACACTCTACTCATATCGGTGGTTGGGTCATAGGCAATGGTTCCTTTCAGGTTGAGTCCTTTGATGAAAGGGATTTGTTGTTCAATGGATAGTTGCGAATAGATCATGGTCGTTCTATCGCGCTGATAACCACTATTTAGTATACTTCCTGTAACATAGGATCCATTCATGCCATTACTAAAAAACAATGGTCCGTTTTGTGGGTGGGCATAGTGTAATAATTCGAATATACGCGCGGTTCCAATAGACGGATAAAGCGATTTCTGAACACGACCATTTATATTGAATGACACTTTAGTAGTATTGGTAACATTCGCATCGAGATTAAGGGAAAGGTTGTACCGATTGGTATTGGTTGCCTCCCACATGCCTCCCTGGCGCATGTAACCCACACTAGCATAATAGGACACGCGTTCGGCTCCACCAGACAATTCAATATTGTGAGACGTAACCACCGAGTTTTTAGCAATCAGTTCTTTGCGTACATCATGGCTCGGATAGGCATCGGTATCGGATCCATCCTTAAATTTTTGGAGTGCTTCATCCGAATAGGGCTTTGGTAAATTGGCGGCCTCGGCAGCGGCATTTTTAAGTAAGCCAAATTGATATGCACTTACATAGTCGGGTAAGACAGTCGGGTTTTGAAAACCTACATAACCATTATAGCTTAGGCTTGGAGCACCTTTTTTACCTCTTTTAGTAGTAACCAACACCACACCGTTGGCGCCGGCCACTCCATAAGGAGCTACGGCAGCGGCATCTTTTAGAACGGTAAAAGATTCGATTGTGTTTGGATCCAGATGTTGAAAGTTACGCGGGATATTGTCGACAATTAAGAGTGGTTGCGTGGCCCCGGTAGAGGATATACCTCTGATAAAAATATTAGATCCGTCTCTTCCAGGCTCCCCGGAGCCCTGTTTTACAATCACCCCGGCCATTCGCCCGCCCAAACTATTCGTTAAGTTGGTTACGGGTAAAGCTGCCACTTCGTCTCCTTTTAAGGTTCCTACTGCAGCGGTTACAGAAGTTTTTTTCTGAACGCCATAACCAACCACTACCATTTCTGATAACGATTTTACATCGGTTGTCATCTGGACGTCGATGGTTGATTTATCGGCTGTGATTTCTTTGCTCTGATAGCCTACGAAGCTGAAAATCAAAACGGATGATTCGTTCGGGACGTTTATTTGAAAATTACCTTCCCCATCGGTACTGGTGCCCTGGGTACTACCTTTTAGCATGACACTTACGCCGGGAAGTCCTTCGCCGTTTTCATCTGTTACCCTGCCTTTTACCGATTTGTCGAGCTGGTCGGGCGTGGACAGTCTTTCAGATTTGACGGGTATGGGAGCGTTATTCAATATCACTTGTTTGCCCGCCACATCATATGTTATTTGCATGGGAACAAGCAACTGTTTTAATACTTCGGATAGCGTGGCATCTTTTAAAGACAGGGTTACCGCCCGCCCCGATTCGATAACCTGTGGACTATACGAAAAGTGTATACCGGTCGATTTCTCAATTTCTTTCAGCACCACTTTTATTTTCTTTTCTTTCACATGTAAGGAAAGACGCCGGTTGAGTAATTCCTGTGCGGACAGGTCATTGCCCCAGGAAACCCCGAAAAATGCGCAAAACAGAAATATTTGCACCAAGGAGATTTTCATAAATAGGAATAGTAAATTTCTGGCATGTTCCATATTTTTGATTGTTTGTTCGTAATTGTTGAAAAATTCGGACATAGGACTCCCTTTCAGTCTGGCAAGGCTGTTATTAAAAAGGAGGTCTGAGCCAACGATGGGGCAAACATCGTTGGCTTTTTTGATGGAAGATGTTTTAAGTAGTTGTTTTCATAGGGCAGTGATACAATTAAGGGGTTAGAAATATTAATTTTTGGTGTTTTTACATCCTTGTGCTGTAATGATAATTTGAGCTTCTACAATTTCATAGCTGGCGCCAAGCGACCGACATATGATATCTAGTTTGCCACGGAATGGTTCGTCTGTCAAATTAGCCGTTAAATCGCAATTTTGGAGAAGCTCATCACTGTATACAATGTCCACACCGTAAGCGGCTTCAATGTCTTTCAATACCTGAATCACGGGCCGTTCGTCGTATACAAACTGTTCGGCGGGGCTGTTTGTAAGCAAAGTGGGTTGATCTACCAACAACTTGTTAAATTGTTCACTTTGTCTTTTAAAAATAACCTGTTGGTTGGTGAGCAGTAATACCCCGGCTTTCTCTGATTTGGACTCCATACTGTTGGTATACTCCTTTTCTTGATAAACAGACACCTGTCCGCTCTGCACTTTTACGATCACATCCTTACCCTTCTCATAGGCACTCACCTCAAAGCGGGTCCCGAGTACCTTTGTTATAAGTTCATTGGCGAAAACCCTGAAAGGTTTCTGTGGGTTTTTACGAACGTCAAATGTGGCCTTCCCGGTCAGATATATATTCCTGTCGTGGCTTCCATACGTCCTGGAAAAGCTAATTTTACTGGATGGGGATAGCAATATTTGTGAGCTATCGGGCAAATAAATATGTTTGATTGACTGGCTTGTGTTTATTTCTTCAATCAGGCTATTTGAAATACTGGACGTATGGGTTTCATAAAGCGATTTTTGCGATGGGTGTTCCTTCATAAACCAGAAAGCCCCAAGTGATGCGACAGCCAGAGCAGTAGCTGCGGCCATCATTCGACTGCGGTTCCAGTAGGAAAGTTCTTTTGTCCGCTCCTGTGCAACGAGGTTATTGGTTTCCCAAATTCTTTGTAGTAACGCTTCTTCGGCTTCTCGGGTAAGGTAGGTGCGGGTATAGTCTGTCAAGCCCAGTTGCACCGCCTCTACAAGCCTATGCGCATCTTCCCATACAGCCAGTTTTTCAGGATAGTTTATTAACCAGTTTTTCCAGAACTTTTCCGTAGCCGTATTAGGCGACAGGAAATGCTGAAGAAAATCATGGTCCGTGGCCAGTTCGATCGATCCGTAGTTTGAGTAGTCTTTGTTCACTTGCTTTGCCGATATTTATCAGTATATGACAAAACCGCAAATTATATACTCACCTGCTTTTAGGAAAAAGTCAAAAAAATATCAGAAAAGTTTATAAATGTATCAACGGAGCCATTCCCGTAGTTTAAGGACCGCTCGTTGAACAAGATTTTGAGCCGATTGCCGGTTTACATCCATGATTTCACCAATTTGCTGGTAATCCATATTTTCTGTGAAGCGGAGACGAATGGCTTCCTGTTGGCGATGAGGGAGAAGGGCAATCAGTTTACGCATCATTTCTTGGCGGTTTTCGGCCTCTTCTTTTTGTACATACACCTCATCAATGGAGGGTTCGGACCATAGTTCATCAAACTCTTCGAGGGGTAAAGAATATCGTGCTTTTTCCTGGCGATTTAAAAGATGAATGATTCTGGTTTTGAGTGATTTGAGAAGATAGTGTCGAACATTTTCCGGCGTGGACAGACGTTCTCTTTTGACCCATATTTCGGTGAAAACATCATGGATACAATCAAATACAAAAGCTTCGGATACTGGCACCATGCTCATGCCATACCGATACATTGCCTTTACATGCAAGCGGTATAGCGTGGTATAGGCATCTTCATTCCCAGACTGGAATGTTTGCCACAACTGTTGCTCTTCAACGGGACCGGTATGCATGAGGTGATTCTAGAAAGTCGGTAGATTGCGAGATTTGAAACAAGAAAGCATTCTGATTATAAAAGTGTCAAAATTGTGGTATTATACTGATTAAATTTAAAATGAATTTGGCGAGGCACTGCAACATTTTTTTGGTAAAAATTATGTCAACTATGTGGTTCAGGTTCAAGTAGATTTATGAAAAGCACACTTTGCTTGTCTATTGATCTGTAATTTTACTGAATTATGAACCATCAGTCGGATTCATACATATTGACACTTTTAAAAGACGGTGACACCAAAGCATTTGATCACCTTTATTTGAAGTACTACAAATTATTGTATGCGAATGCCTATTTCATCCTTCGTGATGAGCAGGCAGCCAAAGACATTGTTCAAGTGTTTTTTGTGGAGGTATGGGAGAAGCAGTTGTTCCTTAGCTTGGAAGGAGATGTGAAGGGTTATTTTTATCGTTCAATCCAAAATAGATGCTTGAACGAACAACGTAAGCAACAATCTGAACAAAGACGTTACGAGGTTTTTATGCGCCACCAAGCGGACGATGTGGTGGAAGAGCAGTGGTTTGAGCCAAGCCCTGTAAACTTACAGGAAGCGCTGCTCACCATGCCGGGCCAGCGTCGTGAAGCACTGCAATTGGTATATTTGCAGGATAAAAAATACAGTGATGCTGCCAATACGATGGGAATTAGTATCAATACGCTGAAAACACATTTGAAGATAGGGCTAAAAGTTTTACGTGAGAAATTGAAACAATGACATCGAAGCATCAATATATCAGGCAGCTGTATTTGGAAAATCTGACGGGCACGATTAGTGCGGAAGATTTGGCACGCTTGCAGCTAAACCTAGAAACGGATCCGGTGTTTAAAGACATTTGGTTGGAGTTGGAGAACGAGGCTCAGAAGTTAGAGATGTATGCGCGCCTAAACGAAGTGGATCCTGAAACGGAGTTATTGTCTCTTAAAGACCATATAGATGAACCTCGGCGACACTTTCTTTGGAAGCCATTGCTATGGGCTGCGGTGCTGGTGCTAGCGGTTGGTCTTTCCTGGTATTTATTCCCTGAAAGAAAACAGCCTATGGCTTCGAAAGAGGCAAAGCAAGAGTCACATAAGATACGCCAAACAGGTATTAGCCTCACTACGCCTGATGGAAAAGCCGTAGCACTTACGGCCGATGGGGCACAGACGGTGGAGGTAGCTGGTATGCAGCTGGATAGCAAAGATGGGGTGTTGACTTACACAGGTACAGCCCAGGAAAGCGCGCTGAGTGAATTATATATACCGGCCAAAGAATCCTATGAAATTGTATTGTCGGACGGGACCAAGGTTTCACTCAATTCTGCCACTAAGCTGAGGTTCCCCTTTCATTTTGCGGGTAAAACTCGTGAGGTATATGTTGATGGAGAAGCTTATTTTGAGGTGAAGAAGGATCATAACCGACCGTTTATTGGGCATACCGGGCTGGCTGATATCCATGTAACAGGAACAAGTTTTAACATCAATCCCTATGATGCAAAACGAATGAAAACAGCGCTGGTGGAGGGAAAAGTTACCGTAAAGGCAGGTGACAAGCACCCCCTTGAACTGCTTCCGGGTTTTGAGGTTATAGCGGATGCAGATCAGCACCTAAGTACCAGCCGTTTTGAAGTCGATGACGTTTTGTCGTGGCGTACGGGGCAGTCCTTTTTTCATAACGTATCGTTGGAGCAGCTGAGTAGCTTTATTTACCGCTGGTACGATATGGAGGTGGTTTTTGATAATTCTTCATTACGC
>CALGRQ010000316.1 GCA_937880795.1 uncultured Dyadobacter sp.
AACCTCCACCTTTTACCATCGGTCCAGATACAACCATGTGCCGTGATAGCTCCATCATTCTTGCCGTGAAAAATACGCGATGGATTGAGTATAAATGGAGTACAGGAGAAACGACTCAGGAAATAAAAGTAACTGGCCCTGGTAATTATGCTGTTACTGTAAAGGATAGAAATGATTGCTACAATTCAGATACACTGAAGGTTTCCGAATTGCCGTCGCCCGTTTTAAATTTGGTTCCCGAGCATATTATATGCATTCCTGATGGTGCATCGGTGACGCTGGATGCCAATGGAGTGGGTAATTTAAAGTATGAGTGGTTCCCTTCCGGTGACACGTCGCGAACTATTACGGTGAATGTTGATGGAACTTACCGAGTAATTGGGACGAATACAGATGGATGTTCGACGGAAAAGATCACGAAGGTGATTGACAAGTGCGAACCTCGACTGTTTATCCCCGATGCTTTTACGCCCAATGGTGATGGTACCAATGAGACGTTGGATGTGGTGGGTGCATACTTTACGAAGCCACAGCTTAAAATTTTCAATCGCTGGGGAGAAATTATTTTTATGTCGGAAGCGTTTAATCCTGTCAATCCTACCGACCCAATCATTATACCCAAATGGGATGGGACTTATAAAGGTGTAAAAGTACAACCGGGTGTATATCCTTATATATTGACTTACGAAGCGCTTTATTTCCCGGAGCGAAATCCGGTAGTGAAGCGGGGCTCAGTGATGGTGATCCGTTAAGGTTTCGGTTTTGCCGATTAAAGCGGTTATTTTTGTGTCAAGAACTTAAAATGGTTGTGAGCAGAAGCGATCGATTGATTTCGGCACTTTTCAGGTATTATACTTCAAAAACATGCGTCAGGATTATTTGTCAGGAGATAAAGAAAATCTTACCAATACCGAAAAAGACATTGAAAGGGCGTTGCGTCCGTTGTCCTTTGATGACTTCACGGGACAGGACAAAATCCTTGAGAACCTAAAAATATTTGTTCAGGCAGCCCGTCAAAGGGGCGATGCGCTGGACCATGTATTGTTGCACGGTCCTCCGGGTTTGGGCAAAACCACGCTTTCTAATATTGTGGCTAATGAGTTGGGTTCGGGGATTAAGATTACATCTGGCCCTGTTCTGGACAAGCCCAGTGATCTCGCGGGGCTACTGACTAACCTTCAGGAACACGACGTATTGTTTATTGATGAGATACACCGCTTGAATCCTATTGTTGAGGAGTATTTGTATTCGGCCATGGAAGATTATAAAATCGACATCATGCTGGATAGTGGGCCCAATGCCCGCAGTATACAGATAGGTTTGAATCCATTTACCCTCATTGGAGCTACTACACGTGCAGGAATGCTTACATCACCCCTGCGAGCACGCTTTGGGATCAATGCCCGACTAGAATATTACGATGCTGCTCTTTTGACGAGTATTCTCAAACGATCTGCTGCAATATTGGGTACGCCGCTGGAAGATGATGCGGCCTACGAAATTGCTCGTAGAAGCCGGGGAACCCCTCGTATAGCCAATAACCTATTGCGCCGAACACGCGACTTTGCTCAGGTGAAGGGAAATGGAAAAATTACCGTGTCTATTGCTGAAATTGCCTTACAGGCTCTGGATGTTGACCAGAATGGCCTGGATGAAATGGACAACAGAATTTTAAGTACCATAATTGAAAAATTCAAAGGTGGACCCGTTGGACTTTCTACCATCGCAACAGCCTGTGGAGAGGAGGCCGAGACGATTGAGGAGGTGTATGAGCCATTTTTAATACAGGAAGGCTATATGAAACGTACTTCAAGAGGACGGGAGGTGACTGAGAAAGCGTATCGTCATTTAGGTATTTTACCAAGACATCGTTCCGGTGAATTGTTCTGATAGCGGGGTGAAGCGTGTGGTTTAGTGCCACATTCTTAACGGGTTATCAACTTCTAATAATTAAGGCAGGATATTATTTTTGACTAAATTTTCGTACTTTTGCGGAGAATTTAGCCTAGGCCCCAGTATGCTTGAAACTCTAGTTTCTGTAAAGTTGGTTGTGAGAGTCCCCTGTGCCATTATTGAGCACAACGGAAAGATTTTGGCAGGACAAAGAAGTCCTATGTTATCCTTTCCTTTAAAATGGGAATTTCCGGGAGGCAAGCAGGAAGAGGGTGAAACAGATGAAGAAACGCTGGCTAGAGAATTGCAGGAGGAACTTGGGGTAGAGGTTCATATCATCGATAAGCTTCCGGTTACGGTGAAAGATCAAGGCTGGCGAGAAATTGTGCTAGTGCCTTTTGTATGTACCCTGAAAACGGAAGAAATCGTACTTACCGAACACGAACAAATTGTATGGCTTGAACCAGACGATCTGCCTTCTCTCGATTGGACAGAAGGAGATCTTGGTATCATTCAGAGTTATTATCAGTACCTAGCGGTTAAACAATAATCGCTGTCCTTTTACTGATTCATCGAAACTTCCTTTTTCATATACAAGGTGTCCCGACACAAAAGTGTGGGTGACACGGGATCCAAAAGTTGTTCCTTCAAAAGGAGACCAGCCACATTTTGAGTATATATTTGACTTCTCCACTACCGTTTCTCCATTTATATCTACCAAAACCAGGTCTGCGTGGTATCCTTCACGTATATAGCCTCGGTCTTTGATTTGGAAGCAGTCTGCTACTGCATGTGTCATTTTTTCGATGGCTCTTTCCAAAGGAATTTTTCCTTGTTTGCTCATTTCAATCATAACATTCAACGAATGTTGCACCAACGGCAGGCCAGATGGTGATTGCCAGTAGGGCTGTGCTTTTTCTTCGATGGTATGCGGGGCATGATCGGTCGCAATTACGTCGATACGATCGTCCAATAGGGCTTGTAAAATGGCCGCTTTATGATGAGGTGCTTTAATGGCCGGGTTGCATTTGATATCATTGCCAAGGGTACGATAATCTTCTGCATCAAACCATAAATGATGCACGCAAGCTTCCGAAGTAATGAGCTTAGGCGTATTGTTACGTGTCAAAATTTGGCCATTTTTCCTTTCGCCTACCTCAAACAGGCCAACCTCCTCGCCAGTGGAGATGTGTAGGATATGGAGCCTGGTATTGTGTTTATGAGCCAGTGATACCGCAAATGTTGAGGAAGTAAGACAAGCCTCTTCGTTGCGGATAATCGCATGAATGTTGTAAGGAACGTTCTCACCATATTTTTCTTTGTAATACTCCATTCGGCGCTTTCCAGTAGGCTCATCTTCGCAATGCGTCGCAATGATACAAGGTGCGTTCGCAAATATCTTGTTGAGTACATCCGGAGCGTCTACAAGCATATTTCCGGTAGAGGAACCCATAAAAATTTTAATTCCGCAAACCTCCTTTGGATTGGTACGCATCACCTCGTCGTAATTATCGTTGGAGGCACCCATAAAAAATGAGTAGTTGGCGAGTGATGTCTCCCCGGCAATCTGATACTTATCGGCGAGCAACGATTGTGTCAGTGTATTGGGAACAGTATTGGGCATTTCCATGAAAGACGTTACGCCTCCTGCCACTGCCGCCTTCGATTCGGTATAGATATTGGCTTTATGGGTTAGACCAGGCTCACGGAAATGTACCTGGTCATCAATGATACCTGGTATCAAATGCAAACCTTTGGCATCAATAATCCTATCGGCCGCTATGTGTTGTAAATCACCTCCAATTTTTGAAATGTGACCATCAACGATCAGTACGTCAGATTGTTGAATTTTATTTTCATTTACGACCAGTGCATTTACAATAAGCGTTTTCATTCCGAAGTAAGGATTTAATGACCCTACAAAGTTATTGAGTAACCGGTAAATACCGAAGGTTTCGTTACGTGGTTTCGCAAATTAGTTGGTATATCATTTATTGTTTTTATTCAATAATCGAGTGGATTGATCATAACCGTTTAATTTAATGGTGTTTAGAAATGGCAAACTTGATAACCTGGTGGCGGGATTTTGTGGATCTGGTTTTTCCTCGCTGCTGTGAAGCCTGTTCGCGTGGCTTGGTCGGTAACGAAGCGACCATTTGCACAAGATGTCGTATAGCATTGCCGAGAATTGAGAAAAATAGTCTTTATGCAGAGCTTATCCGGTACCAGTTCGTTCATATACCAGCGGTGAGCTCCACCCAATCATTTTTGCTTTTTACAAAGAGAGGTAAGGTGCAGAAATTGCTCCATGCAATGAAGTACAAAGGGAATCAGGAGGTAGGATTGGTACTGGGGAGGATGTTTGGACAAGAGTTAGTGGCCGAAAATCGTTTGCCTGAGGCAGCATTGATCATCAGTGTTCCACTACATCAAAGGAAATTGAAGCAACGAGGCTATAATCAAAGCGACTTATTGGCGGAGGGGCTTTCACAAGCGACGGGTATCCCTTGGAGTGGCAGTGTTTTAACACGTAAAAAATACACCGAAACGCAAACCGGTAAAAGTAAAAAGGAGAGACACGACAATGTACAGGGCGTTTTCGAAGCGCAAAGGCAGGATGGGTACGAGTCGGTAATTATTTTGGATGATGTGCTAACCACAGGAGCTACGCTTTGTGCATGTATAGAAGCCCTTAAAGATGCAGGATATAAGCAATTTCATGTACTCACCATAGCCATGGCAGAACATTAGAACGAAACTGGGTGATGCGTGAAATAAAAAAAGCCATTGTTCCGAGAGGAACAATGGCTTT
This sequence comes from uncultured Dyadobacter sp., assembly GCA_937880795.1. Taxonomy (GTDB): domain Bacteria; phylum Bacteroidota; class Bacteroidia; order Cytophagales; family Spirosomataceae; genus Dyadobacter. The sequence continues at coordinate 4,706 of CALGRQ010000316.1, forward strand.
TTCGGCATTTGAATACCGGTTATTTTCTGCTTCCGGTTGCAATCATGGCGCAACGGAAACCTACCATAGCAGTTGCCGAATCCTGATCCATATAACGGCGCGTTCCTGGCGACAACCAGTAGGCTACGTCAGCCCAAGATCCACCTTTGTAAACACGCAGGTTATCGCTGATGATAGAGTTAGAATTTTTAGTATCGTAATTTTTAGCTTCATCCTGGTAGCCATCACGACGGAACGAGTTCAAGTCATTCACATCTGTGTTAGACATTGGACGGTAAACGTCATATACCCATTCGCTCACGTTTCCAGCCATGTCGTATAGTCCATTATCGTTGGCAGGATACGAACGAATTTCTTGGGTGATGATTGCACCATCATTGGTTTTACCTGCAATACCGGCGTAATCACCAGGACCACGTTTGAAGTTTGCCAACATGGTACCTTGCTTACGGCCACGTGGGTTACGCATGGTTGATCCATCCCATGGATAAATTCTTTGGTTAGACTGGTTCTCATCAGAGTATTGTGTTCCAATCATTGCAATTGCAGCGTATTCAAACTCAGCTTCGGTTGGAAGACGGTAAGGAGGCATAACATAGCCACTTTCAATGCGCAATTGTGGAGCTGGACCTGAGCTAGCCACAGCTTCTGCTTCGGCAGCCGCAGCTTTTTTCTTCTTGCCAAAAGAAAAACCTTTCTTTTTACCTCCACCAGCAGCAGCACCGGCAGTATTGTTGGCCTGGCTTACAGCGGCAGTTCGCCAAGCGCTATAATCGTTAGCCTGAACCCACGATACACCTACAACCGGATAAAGTCTGAAACCTGGGTGGCGCAGATACATCGTTACGTATGAATCGTTGAAGGAAAGTTCGTTGTACCAAACAGCCGTGTCAGGCAGAGCTTTCGCATAAAACTCTTCTGAAGAATCTCTCTGAACTGCGTTCAGGTATTCAAGGTAGTGCACGTTTGCAACCTCAGTCTGGTCCATATAGAAAGACTGAATACTTACCGTACGTTTCGGGTTATCTCTTCTTCCCATAACCTCTTCTTCCAGAGAACCCATCGTGAAACGACCACCCTCAATATAAACAAGGTCAGGTCCGGCAGGTAAAGCCTTGTATTGTTTTACCTCAAAGCCGTCTTTCCCGTTGTACGCCAAGCCCGTTTTGGAGCTCTCCTTGCCCGGTTTTAAGCTAGTTGGCTTTTTCTTTTTACTACAGGAAGTGGCCGCTAATAACACAATCAAAATCAGCGCGATCGACCGGATACCCATCTTATGCATGCAAATCATTGCTTTAAAGTGACTTAAGTGTTTTGTATTTTTATAGTATGCGAAACCGCAAATGTATGAAATGTATCGAAGTTTTTCTTTAAAACTTGTTTATTGGGTCATTTCTATTAAAATTTTCCTTGCCTGATCAATGTTTTTAACCTCTTCACAGATCAGTATTAATTTGCCTTTCTGGTCTTTTAGCGAGATTTGTTTCGGGTGCATTTTAATATAATTGATCACGCGCCCGAACTTGTCCGATTGAAAGAACGTATCATTCTGCGATGTAACGAAGTATCCTTTCATTGTATTGTTTTTCAAAGTTAATTTTTCGAAACACAAACTTTCGGCTTCCCATCTTAATCTGACGGTCTTTAAAAGATCCTGAACCTCAGCTGGTATTGGCCCAAACCTATCAAGTACTTCCTTTTCGAACTTGGCCAGTTCCTCTTCGGTCTCAATGTTGTCGAGGCGGGTATATAACGAAAGTCGTTCAGAAATATTCTTTACGTAATCATCAGGAATCAATGTAGCGAAATCTGTTTCGATCTGGCAGTCCGCAACCAATTTCTCGGGGAGTCCAAGTGCGTTGGCAAAAAGATCCTTGAATTCGTTATTTTTTAATTCTTTAACGGCTTCATCGAGCATTTTGTGGTACAAATCGTAACCCAAATCGTTTACAAAACCACTTTGCTCTGCACCCAACAGGTTTCCGGCGCCACGTATATCCAAATCACGCATGGCTACTTTGAAACCATCGCCCAGTTCAGAGAATTCTTCCAGGGTTTGTAGGCGCTTGCGGGAGTCGCTTGCCAAGGTAGACATTGACGGCGTAAGCAGGTAACAGAAGGCCTTTCTGTTAGAACGCCCAACACGCCCGCGCATCTGATGCAGATCCGACAAACCGAACATATGCGCGCTGTTGATAATGATCGTATTCGCGTTTGGTATATCAATACCCGATTCAATAATGTTGGTAGAAACGAGAATGTCGTATTCGCCTTCAATAAAGTTAACCATTACCTTTTCGAGTTTGTCACCGTCCATCTGACCATGGGCCACTCCAATACGAACATCAGGAACCAGCCGCATGATGATATTGGCAATGGATTCAATATCATTTACCCGGTTATGGACAAAGAAAACCTGTCCGCCGCGTTGTACTTCAAAGCTGATGGCATCTCTTATAAATTCTTCACTGAAAGTATGTACTTCTGTTGTTACCGGTTGGCGGTTGGGTGGCGGTGTGGCAATGACCGAAAGATCGCGCGCGCCCATGAGTGAAAAATGGAGCGTACGAGGGATCGGCGTTGCGGTAAGGGTCAAAACATCCACATTCACCCGCATTTCTTTAAGACGATCTTTGGCCTTTACGCCAAATTTTTGTTCTTCATCAACAATGAGCAACCCTAAATCCTTGAATTTTACATCTTTATTCAAAATGCGGTGGGTGCCGATTAATATATCAATTTTGCCTTCTTCGGCTTGTTTAAGCGTATCCTTAATTTCC
>CALGRQ010000317.1 GCA_937880795.1 uncultured Dyadobacter sp.
TGGAGTTTCACCCGGTCGACTAACTCTTCGAATAAAATATAAGGTTTTACCATCTCGGGAGAAAGCCGGAGAACCGTCCCAGGCAAGAGAATCGTTGATCGGCAATATTACCGGCGTGGTCCACTGTCCATTGGCATTTTTGCTCATGTACAGGTCTACGTCCACGGTTCCCTTTTTTTTGCCGGTGTTTCCTCTTGCAAAAATTAGCGTTTTGCCATCAGGGGAAAAAGCGGGAGAACCTTCGTTGGCGTCTGATGCAAATATTTCTTGACTGAATAGTATAGGGTTTCCCTGGGTATCGCCGGGATCCTGCGCAATGGCCACCTTATAAAGCCCAAGCATAGGTTGTCCATTGTTTTTGTATATGGTTTGCTTTCTTGAAGATGAAAATACCAATTCATTGCCTACCACGGTTGGCGAAAATTCAGCATTGGCACTATTCAGAGGTATTGTTTTCAGTTGGACGTCCATCTTCTGTGGACGTAGCCTATCTGCAATTTTCAAAATTTCGATTTCACGCAATGCCCTTTCCTGAAGATTTTTAGGACTGTTTGGTGCTTTGGCGAAAAGCGCAAACTGATTGGATGCTTCCTGATATTGTCCGTCAGTTTTTAAGGCATATGCATATTGAAATTGCGCCTCAGGGTTTGCAAGTCCTTCGTCCAGTGCTTTTTTGTAATACGGTATAGATTCTTTAAAACGGTTGGATAACCTGTATGATTCTGCGATGAGAAAACTCGATTGCGTGGGTTCGTAATTTGCAGTAGCGGCTTTCTGAAAACCTTTTATGGCCAGATCATATTCTCCATTACTGAATTTTTTATAACCATCCTTATAGGCTTGCATGGCCGAATTGCAACTGGATAGAAATATAGCCATCGCCAGAAAGCTAACAAGTAGGGTAAACTGATACCGCAAAATTTTCATAATTAAAAGTATAAAATCAAACGATCTGACTCGCACTTTGGGTTTTTGAAAGACAATACTAATAAACAACGATTGTAAATAAAATTATGGATACAATACGTGGATATTTTTTATGTGTAAATGTACTAGTAAATAGATAGCCTTTTTTAATGAGTCCTACTTTTTGTAGTTACGGGCAAAATGGGCTAGTTGCTGCGCTTTATGGGTTTCTATTGGGTATAGATCGGTCCTTTTCCGTGTTGAAAACCTGATGAAGCATAAGCTTTATAGTGTCGGATAGTATCCATATTAATAGGAAGTTACGAATGTTAAGCATGATAACCAGAAAAGCGTTGAGTTGGATAAGGTAATGGTACCATCCTGGAAAAATGGTGATGGTTAGCATTAAAGCCACTATAAATTTGATTCTGATTGTTCGGTTTAAAAATGATATAAGTGGAAAAAGCCATAGGATATACTGTGGAGAAAGGACTTTGTTAAATATCATAAAGGACAATAGCCATATTGTTATAGCGAGAATTAGATTAAACTGGCTTACAGTGCCTTTCAATTGTTTTTCTTTGATAAACAGCCAGCCCTGAAATAAGAAAATAAGAAGGAAGATAACGCCTGCCCCCAGTTTCATAAAATCCACAATGCCTTGAGATATGGAAGAATCTATGTTGAAAGATCCGTAGTTGTGGGTGATTGTAACCTGAATAAGGTTCATTTTGTTGGCCAGGAGTATCAATCCTCCGATAATGCTTTCTAGCTGAATTCCGCGTAATTGGTGGGGCTGGGCAAAGTTGAATATTGAGGGCCCTGTAATGGGCAGGATAATAGCCAGTGAAATAGTGGAAAACAGAATAACTCCTGCCAAATAGGCCAATCCCCTTTTCAAGAGCAAGTTTATCAAGAAATAAAGCCCAACTGCAGGTGCCATTACGATGGGGTAAAGTTTAACCATAATGCTGGCAGCCCATGTCATTCCCGAAATGAAGGGTTTGGTAAATATCGTGAACACCACTATGCTGGTAAGTAGTATTGGAAACGCGTCGAATCGGTATAGATAAAGGGGCAGGGAAAATACAGAAAATAAAATATAGGTTAATAATGCATTGTTACTTTCCATCCCTGTGATTCTAGTGCGGGAGATTACATATCCCGTCAGCACACATAGAAGTATGTTTTGCAGAACGAATAACGAGCAATAACTCTCAAAACTTCCGGAAAACAGTTGGTTGACAAGTCCTGGAATTAGGATTGGGATGAGCGATAAAACTGGATATTCAATAGGGAAATCACGAAAAGGTATTTGTCCATCTAATGTTTTAGAAACGATAGAGTAGTAAAGTGTAAAATCGCCAGAATGCACATTAAACCTCCGTAAAAGATAAAATACCGTAGAGAGTATATATAGGATGCAAATTATTGCTATGCAGGTAATTATAAATCTACGTTTGTTTGCGGAAAAAGACGGAGGGAAATGAAAGACCGAAATAAAGGATTGCCGAAGGGTGTCAATGTTTTTGTTGCGTGAGGACGGCATTTTTTGTTATTTTTCACTTTTCCAACAGTAGCATCGTACTACATGTTGGATCGGAAGGTTTAAGTTGTTACTAACTTACAATATCCTGTTCATAGATTTAATCTCGGTATAGAAATATATAAAAAAAGTGGGCAACCTTTTGTAAATGAGAGTGAATGTTTTACTTTTGCAGTCCGATTTTTCGGGAAAACTGTTTTCAAAACAATAGACTGGTGCATTAACCAGATCAAAATCAATTTGTTAAATGCCAACTATTTCACAATTAGTCCGTAAAGGTAGAGAGACCATTACTTGGAAATCGAAGTCACCGGCTTTGGATTCCTGCCCTCAGCGTAGGGGGGTGTGTACCCGTGTGTACACCACAACGCCTAAGAAACCGAACTCAGCACTTCGTAAAGTAGCGCGTGTTCGTCTTTCAAACAACAAGGAGGTAAATGCTTACATCCCTGGAGAAGGACACAACTTGCAAGAGCACTCAATCGTATTGATTCGTGGTGGTCGTGTGAAAGACTTACCTGGTGTTCGTTACCACATCATTCGTGGTGCATTGGATACTGCAGGAGTTAACGGACGTAAACAACGTCGTTCGAAATATGGTGCAAAACGCCCTAAGCCAGGACAAGCGCCAGCAGCACCAACAAAAGGTAAGAAAAAATAAAAAAGTAACTCTCTCTGCTTTTATTAAAGAATTTTCTAAATAAAAGGGAAGTAATTCCGGAGTTGATCCGGGGTGAATAAGTTGCAAAACGAAACCTCGTTAAACATTAAGTACAACAATGAGAAAGTCCAAACCAAAGAAAAGATATATCCTGCCTGATCCTAAGTTCAGGGATGTACAGGTTACTAAATTTGTAAATAACCTGATGCTTCAGGGCAAGAAAAGCATTGCTTTTACTATTTTCTACGACGCTCTTGAGTTGGTTGAGAAAAAAACCAGCGAAAATGGTCTAGAAACATGGAAAAAAGCATTGAACAATGTAACTCCATCTGTTGAAGTTAAAAGCCGTCGTGTGGGTGGTGCAACTTTCCAGGTTCCAACTGAAGTACGTCCAGAGCGTAAGCAGTCATTGGGAATGAAATGGTTGATCAACTACTCTCGTAAGCGTGGTGAGAAAACAATGGTAGACCGTCTTGCAGGTGAAATTATCGCTGCTGCAAAAGGTGAAGGAGCTGCTGTGAAGAAGAAAGACGATACGCACCGTATGGCGGATGCGAACAAAGCATTCTCGCACTTCAGATTCTAAGAAGTCGTTTTCTAAGAATATATGGATCCGGTTATTGCATCATGAATGCGGTAACCGGATTTTTTATTGAAATAGTATCATCTAACGGGCGGCGTCTTTTAGTGGTATCCTTTTGAATTTTATTAAAATCGTACAAAAGAGGTTGTCGGTTGCGGGATTTGGCGGCATGTGGATAAATTTTTTTAAAAATATTTCTTCCTTCATTGCTTTTATAATCAACAATTTATACTTTTGCGCTCTGATTTTTTAAAATGGTGTAAAAGTACACATCCTTTAAAGGTCAGAATCGCTTCAGATTTTCTTTTGCACATCAATAATAACCACATCACCATTTATCATGGCACGTGATCTAAGATTAACAAGAAACATTGGTATTGCTGCTCACATTGACGCAGGTAAAACAACAACAACAGAGCGTATTCTTTATTACGCAGGCGTTAGCCACAAATTGGGTGAAGTACATGATGGTGGTGCTACTACTGACTGGATGGAACAAGAGCAGGAGAGAGGGATTACCATTACTTCTGCGGCTGTAACTGTAGGTTGGAAATATAGAAATGAAGATTACCACGTAAACATTATCGATACGCCAGGTCACGTTGACTTTACAGTTGAGGTGAACCGTTCTTTGCGCGTTTTGGATGGTTTGGTTTTCTTGTTTTCGGCAGTTGATGGTGTTGAGCCTCAGTCAGAAACTAACTGGCGCTTAGCTAATAACTATAACGTAGCTCGTATCGGATTCGTAAATAAAATGGACCGTTCAGGTGCCGACTTCCTTAACGTGGTAAACCAGGTTAAAGAAATGTTGGGATCGCACGCTGTACCATTGCAGTTGCCTATCGGTTCTGAAGATACTTTCAAAGGTGTGGTTGACTTGATCAACAACCGTGGAATGGTTTGGAACGAGCATGACAAAGGAATGACTTACGAAGTTGTGCCTATTCCAGAGGATATGCTTGAAGATGTAGCGTACTGGAGAGAGCAGCTTCTTGAAGCAGTAGCCGAGTATGATGAAACTTTGATGGAGAAATTCTTCGAAGATTCTAACTCAATTACTGAGGATGAAATACTTGCAGCTCTTAGAGCAGCAGTTATAGATATGAAGATTGTACCAATGGTGTGTGGATCTTCTTTCAAAAACAAGGGTGTTCAAACAATGCTTGACTTGGTAATGGGACTTCTTCCATCTCCAATGGATCGTAAGGGTATTGTAGGAACTAATCCTAAGACTGGTGAAGAGGTTGTAAGAAAGCCTTCTAGCGATGAGCCATTTGCTGCACTCGCATTTAAAATTGCTACTGACCCATACGTAGGTCGTTTGTGCTTTGTACGTTCTTATTCAGGTACTTTGGATTCAGGTTCTTATGTATTGAACAACCGTTCAGGAAACAAAGAGCGTATTTCACGTATCTTCCAAATGCATGCTAATAAGCAGAACCAAATTGACAGACTTGAAGCTGGTGATATTGGAGCTGTTGTTGGTTTTAAAGATATCAAAACGGGGGATACACTTTCTGATGAGAAATTCCCAATCGAATTGGAATCAATGGTATTCCCCGAGCCGGTAATCGGTTATGCGATTGAGCCTAAGAAGGCTGCGGATAGCGATAACTTCTCAAAGGCAATCACTAAATTGATCGAGGAAGATCCAACGTTACAAGTTGAAAGTAACGAAGAGACTGGTCAAACCATCATCAAAGGGATGGGAGAGCTTCACCTTGAAATCATTATCGACCGTATGCGTCGTGAATTTAAAGTTGAAGTAAACCAGGGTGCACCTCAGGTAGCTTATAAAGAGGTTCTTACTAAGAACTTTGAACACCGTGAAGTTTACAAGAAACAAACGGGTGGTCGTGGTAAATTTGCCGATATCGTATTTGAAATCGGGCCACGTGATGACAATGAAGAAGGACAAGAACCAAAAGTGGGTCTTCAGTTCGTGAATGAAGTTGTGGGTGGTGCTATTCCTCGTGAATTTATCGCTCCAATTCAGAAAGGTTTCGAAGCTGCAATGGTGAACGGAGCACTTGCTGGATACCAACTTGATTCTATGAAAGTACGTCTGTTCCATGGTTCATTCCACGATGTCGATTCAGATGCTCTTTCTTTCGAACTTGCAGCGAAGTTAGGTTTTAAAGAAGCAGCGCGTCATGCAGGATCTAAGTTGATGGAGCCTATCATGCACGTTGAAGTTCTTACTCCTGATGAGTACACCGGACCTATCACAGGTGACTTGAACCGTCGTCGTGGTATCATGAGAGGTATGGATACACGTAATGGTGCTCAGGTAATCAAGGCTGATGTTCCTTTGTCTGAATTGTTTGGTTATGTTACAGACCTTCGTACCATGTCTTCTGGACGTGCAACAGCGTCTCTAACATTCGCGTACTACGAGATTGTGCCTAACAACATCGCTGAGCAAGTAATTGAGAAGTCTAAGGGCTTATCTAAGTAATATTTTAATTAGCTTGTGAATGCTGTAAAAAGCATTCACAAGCTTTGTTATATACGCATTAAGCAGTTGAAGTAAATGGTTCTTTCATCTGTGGATTGTCGGAACTTGTTTCGAGCAAATATTCTCTGAACCGGAAATAATAAATACTCATGAATCAAAAAATTCGTATCAAACTACGGTCATTCGACCACAACTTGGTTGATAAGTCAGCTGAGAAGATTGTGAAGGCTGTAAAGGCTACTGGTGCTGTTGTAAGCGGTCCAATTCCTTTGCCTACTAAAACTGAGAAGTTCACAGTTTTGCGTTCTCCACACGTTAACAAAAAGTCTCGCGAGCAATTCCAGCTTTGTACTTACAAGCGTTTGGTTGATATTTTCTCTACTAGTGCGAAAACTGTAGATGCGTTGATGAAGCTTGAATTGCCAAGCGGTGTTGATGTAGAGATCAAAGTTTAGTGATTAAGACCTGTTTTAAGCCAGGTCCAAGACATAAGTTGGATGAAGGTCCGGTAATCTGGAAACCACATCTGAGCTCGATAAATCAGACAATTCTTGTGAATAATTACACAGAGTTAAGTTCTGAAAGCAACGAAGGTCAGATGTGTGAAAACATCTGACCTTTTTTGCTGATTATCAGCGAGAAATAAATAGCACTGTTTGGATGGAAAAATTTATTTTTCTACCTTTGCAGTCCGTTTTAAAGATTAAGGGGTTTTACCTGCTAATTTAAATTAATTTACATGTCTGGTTTAATAGGTAAAAAAATCGGAATGACTAGTTTGTACAACGCTGACGGGCAGGCTCTGGCGTGTACGGTTATCCAAGCTGGTCCTTGTGTTGTTACACAAGTTAGGTCCGAAGAAAAGGATGGTTATAAAGCCATTCAGTTAGGTTTTGGTGAGAAGAAGGAAAAGAACTCTTCTCGGCCAATGATTGGTCACTTCAAAAAAGCCAATACAACTCCCAAACAGAAAGTGGTTGAGTTTAAGGAATTTGAAGTGGAACACGAACTTGGAACTTCACTCTCAGTACAGGATGTATTTGAAGAAGGTGAATTCGTTGATGTAGTTGGTAACGCCAAAGGACGCGGTTTCCAAGGTGTTGTAAAACGCCATGGTTTCGCTGGGGTTGGTGGTCAAACACACGGTCAGCATAACCGTGCACGTCACCCGGGTTCGATTGGTGCCTGTTCATTCCCATCACGCGTATTTAAAGGCATTCGTATGGGTGGACGCATGGGTAACAATCGTGTAAAAATTCAGAATTTGCGTATTCTGAAAGTGATCCCTGAGCAAAATCTTATTGTGGTAAGTGGCTCGGTACCTGGTTCAAAGAATTCATTTCTAATCCTAGAGAAATAGCACCGATGGAACTGTCCGTATTAAATATAAAAGGAGAAGATACCGGCAAAAAGGTAACAATGTCAGAAGAAGTTTTTGGCATCGAACCGAATACGCACGCGATCTATCTCGATGTAAAGCTTTACCTGGCTAATCAGCGCCAAGGAACGCATAAGTCTAAAGAACGTGCTGAGGTTAATCAGTCAACACGTAAGATTAAAAAACAAAAGGGTACAGGTGGTGCTCGTGCAGGTAGCATTAAATCTCCTGTATTTGTAGGTGGTGGACGTATTTTTGGTCCAAGACCTCGTACCTATGGTTTTAAAATCAACAGAAAAGTTAAAGCATTGGCTCGTAAGTCAGCTTTATCTGCCAAAGCGAAAGCAGATTCAATTTCAGTTCTTGAAGCATTCTCTTTTGATGCGCCAAAAACAAAATCGTATCTGAATGTTTTGAACTCACTTGCATTGGTGAATACAAAAACATTGTTAATTCTTCCATCATTTGACGATAATGTATATCTGTCAAGCCGTAACCTTCCTAAGGCGAAAGTTACAACGGTGGAATCGGTCAATACCTATGACCTGATGTATGCAGACCGTCTTTTGATAAGTGAATCTGCTCTATCTATTTTGGAAACCCAATTGAACAAATAATCATGAGTGTACTGAAACGTCCGATTATAACCGAAAAGGTAACGGCTCAGGGTGGTCAAGGAAAATATGCCTTTGAAGTATCCCTTACTTCAAATAAAGTTGAGATCAAAAAGGCTATTGAAAAACTGTTTGGGGTTACCGTAGAAAGCGTTCACACAATGCGTAGCATTGGTAAAAGCAAGTCCCGCACATCGGGAGGTAAATTTGTAAGTGGAAAAACGTCAACTATCAAGAAAGCTATCATTACGGTAGCAGAAGGTGAGATCATCGATATTTACGGTGAAGCATAAGAATAGTTGAACGACTTAAATCTTTGACGAGTTAATAGCAATGGCAGTTAAAAAATTAAAACCAACAAGTGCTGGTCAACGTTTTCGCTCAGCTCCTACATTTGAGGAGATCACAGCAGCGAAACCGGAAAAGAGTCTCTTAGAACCCGTTAAAAGAACAGGCGGGCGTAATAGCTCTGGACGTCGTACCATGCGTCATATAGGTGGTGGTCACAAGCGGAAATACCGTGTAATTGATTTCAAAAGAAATCGTTTTGATGCACCGGCCACAGTTCTTACAATTGAATACGATCCAAACCGCTCTGCACGTATTGCTTTGGTACAATATGCAGATGACGAGAAAAGATACGTAATCGCCCCGAACGGTCTGAAAGTAGGACAAGTAATTGTTTCTGGTAGTTCAGTTGCTCCTGAGGTAGGAAACGCGCTTCCACTAGGATCTATGCCAATCGGTACAATTGTTCACAATATCGAACTTACTCCTGGTAAAGGTGGACAGTTCGCTCGTAGTGCAGGAGCTTACGCTCAGTTAGTAGCACGTGAAGGTAAGTACGCTGTTTTGAAAATGCCATCTGGCGAAATGCGTATGATACTTTCAACTTGTATCGCAACGGTTGGAACAGTTTCCAATT
>CALGRQ010000318.1 GCA_937880795.1 uncultured Dyadobacter sp.
GTTTTATTATTATCAATTTTTTCAATTTTTATTATGCCTAAAATGAAATCCGTTTCTGGGGCTAAAAAGCGTTTTACGCTAACTGGCACAGGAAAAATCAAACGCAAACATGCGTTCCACAGTCACATCCTTACCAAAAAATCAAACAAGCGTAAGCGTGGTTTGGTTAAATCTGGTTTGATCGATGTTTCTAACCACAAGCAAGTATTGGCAATGCTTGGGTAATTTTACCTGAAAGCCAATAAAAAATACCATTTAGGTTTTTTGTTCAACCCGATAGAAGGCATTTAAGTCTCAACCATGAGCGCCGACCGTCAAAAACAGTTAAATTATGCCACGTTCAGTAAATCACGTTGCGTCACGTGCAAGACGTAAAAAAGTATTAAAATTAGCGAAAGGCTATTTCGGCCGTCGTAAAAATGTATGGACCGTTGCCAAAAATGCCGTTGAACGCGGTTTGGCTTACGCATACAAAGGCCGTAAGCAGAAAAAACGTAACTTCCGTGCATTGTGGATTCAGCGTATCAACGCTGGAGCGCGTATCCATGGTTTATCTTACTCTGCTCTAATGGGCAAACTCAATTCAAAAGGAATTGAACTTAACCGGAAAGTACTTGCCGATTTGGCAATGAACCATCCCGACGCATTTAAGGCGATCGTTGATCAGGTAAAATAAAACAGCATCCCGCTTCGGCGGGATTTTTTTTGTACTGATGGCTAGTATTCGTTACTTTTATAACCTATACCCGTCCATATAATTGTACAAATAAACCAACTACATCAATGTTAGAGCAACTCTTAGGCCTTATTCAACAAAACTCTCAGCAGGCAATTGTTCAGAACCCGGCAATCCCTAACGAACAAAATGAAGATGTTATGAACACTCTTCTTGGTTCTATTACTGGTGGTTTGCAAGAACAAGCTCAGTCTGGAAATATACAAGGATTAATGGGTCTTCTATCGGGCAACAACGGCGCAAACGCTGGTGCTGGTCTTATGAACAACCCAATCGTTGCATCTATTGCATCCAATGCGATTGGAGCCATCATGCAAAAATTTGGAATTAACAGTGGTGCTGCCAGCGGAATAGTATCTTCTGTTCTCCCTGGCGTGCTGGGCGGATTAATTGCAAAAGTGAGTAACTCAAATGACTCAAGCCTTGATTTCAACAGTATTCTAGGTGGACTTCTAGGAGGTGGTGGTGCCCCTGCCGGACAGTCATCTGGTTTCGATTTCAATCAAATTGGTTACGCACTTGCAGATGGCAAGCTAGATATGAATGACCTTATGCGTGTTGGTGGAAGTTTATTGGGTGGCGCTCAGGGAGATGCTCCTTCAAACAACCAACAACAAGGAGGACTGGATTTAGGAGGCCTACTAGGCGGCCTTTTTGGAGGCAAATAAGATACCTCCGTTAAATCAGTATGGGCTGTCACTTACATAGTGACAGCCCATACTGATTTATATGCTATCAAGATCGTTTATAAAAACAATTATTTAACATTTCAATATAGTAATCCATAGTACATTTGCCTGAAATAAGTGTATTCCTAAGACCCAACACCAAGAGATCATCATGGATTCCAGAAGAGATTTTATCAAAAAAGCTGCATTGCTTACGGGCGGCGCAGGTCTTTTTAGCGCTTTACCTGCCTCTATCCAAAAAGCCTTAGCCATAAACCCGGCACCCGGCTCAACTTACTTGGATGCCGAACATGTAGTGATATTGATGCAGGAAAACCGCTCTTTCGATCATAGTTATGGAAGTTTACGGGGAGTACGAGGTTTTAATGATCCTCGTGCCATAAAACTGCCGAATAATAATCTGGTGTGGCTGCAAACCAATGCTTTTGGAGAAACGTATGTACCTTTTCGTCTAAATATGAAGGAATCCAGAGCCACTTGGATGGGTTCCCTGCCCCATTCCTGGACCAACCAGGTAGATGCCCGCAATGATGGTAAATATGATCAATGGCTCATTGCCAAGCAAGCTGGACATAAGGATTATCAAAGAATGCCACTCACTCAAGGTTTCTATACACGGGAAGATATTCCTTTTTATTACTCGCTGGCTGATGCTTTTACGGTATGTGATCAAAACTTCTGTTCATCACTGACCGGCACTACGCCTAACCGTCTCTACCTATGGACCGGGACTATTCGAGAAAAGCCGGATACAGCCGCCTACGCCAATGTTAGAAACGAAAACGTAACTTATGATAGAGAAGCTAGTTGGAAAACATTTCCTGAACGACTAGAAGATCACAACGTTTCTTGGCGTATATACCAAAATGAAATTAGCTTGGATACAGGCCTGAGTGGGGAAGAAGAGTCATGGCTTGCCAATTTTACTGACAATCCGATCGAATGGTTTTCTCAGTATCAAGTTCGTTTCCATACCGGGTATCAGACCTATCTTAAACAAAGAATTAAGAATCTTCCGTCTGAAATTGAAGCAACTGAAAAGAAAATAGAATTAAGTTCCGGCGAAGAAGAAGTAAAACTCAAAAAAATTCTAGCGGAAAAGCTGGCCAAACTAAAACTAGCCAAGGAGGAAATTATTAGATGGAGCCCAGAAAACTTTGAGAAACTTAGTCAGAAACAAAAAAATATACATTTAAAGGCCTTTACAACCAATATTCAAGACCCCGACTATCACGAAATAGCCACGGTGTCCTATAACGATGGCGACATAATCAATGAGGCGAAAGCGCCCCAAGGTGATGTTTTACATCAATTCAGAATGGACGTAAAAGCAGACAAGCTACCAACAGTCTCCTGGCTTGTAGCACCAGAGAACTTCTCGGATCACCCCACTGCACCCTGGTATGGCGCATGGTACGTTTCGGAAGTGATGGATATACTTACTCAAAATGAGGAAATATGGAAAAAAACCATCTTCATTTTGTGCTATGATGAAAACGATGGGTATTTTGACCATATTCCTCCATTTGTTGTTCCTAATCCTTACAAGAGTAACACGGGAAAAACCTCAGAGGGTATTGACACAAAAATTGAATTTGTGACACTGGCCCAAGATATGACCAAAAAGGCAGAAAAAGATTCTCGCGAAAGCCCTATTGGCCTTGGATATAGAGTACCTCTTGTAATCGCTTCGCCATGGAATAGAGGTGGAAATGTTTGTTCAGAAGTTTTCGATCATACCTCCATTGTTCAGTTTCTTGAAAAATTTGTAAGTCATAAATCTGGAAAGAAGATCGTTGAAACAAACATTAGCGAATGGAGACGTACCATTTGTGGTGATTTGACCTCAACCTTCAAACCGTACGATGGTAAAGATATTCCGCTGCCTAAATTTGTAGAGCGAGACGAGTTTATGGAAGGTATATACAATGCTCAGTTTAAAAAATTACCTAACAATTATAAGGCGCTAACACAAACTGAGGTAGTAAGCATTAACGGAGATCCGTTAGCATCCCCACTTATGCCTCATCAAGAAAAGGGGACACGTCCATCATCCCCGATTCCGTATGAGCTCTATGCTGAAGGGAAGATAAACACTGCCAAAAATGCATTTAAAATTACTTTCAAAGCCGGAAATGACATATTTGGAAAACAGTCGGCAGGTGCACCATTTATCGTGTATGCTTATGGTGTTAAAAAGGATGTAGTTCAGGTTAGAAACTACGCCGTTCGGGCCGGTGATGTCATTACAGACGAATGGCATCTCACAGATTTTGAAAATAATCAATACAATCTGGTAGTGTATGGGCCTAATGGTTTTATGAGAGCGTTTATAGGAACTGCCCATAATCAAAATGTACATATTGATTATCAATTGGGTAGAAATAAAAAGCCTACCGGCAATCTCCTCGTTAAAGTAACCAATGGTGAGGCAAAACAAAGCAAGGTTGTAATTACGGATAATGCTTATAAAGCAGCTGAGCAGGCAAAAACTCTTTCAGCTTCGGCATCTCATCTGTTTACGCTGGATCTTCAAAAGAACTTTAATTGGTATGACTTCACTGTCAGTTTTGGAGGAAATCTAAATACGAGTATACGACTGGCCGGACACGTAGAAACAGGCCTCGAGAGCCAGAGTGACCCTTATATGGGACAGGTTATTTAAAAACCAAGTCTCTAAATTATTAATACAGAAGGAGTTTTTACCCGTATACCCTATCCAAAGGATATTACGTGTAGAAGCTCCTTTCGTTTTTTAAAACTGACACTTTGTCACATCCTAGCCAATCCATTATAAGTGGTACGAGGTTTTTAATAAATTCCTCAAAAGAACGACCTGCGAAGGGTCAAGCATTGAACGAAATCAAATCATACTTAAAAAATAAAATAAAAAATGGGAAAAATTATTGGCATAGACTTAGGAACTACGAACTCTTGTGTTGCTGTAATGGAAGGTAACGAACCTGTCGTAATAGCAAATAGCGAAGGTGCTCGTACTACACCGTCCGTAGTTGCCTTTATGGATAACGGCGAACGCAAAATTGGTGCGCCTGCAAAACGTCAGGCAATCACCAATCCCAAACATACGGTAAGTTCGATCAAGCGTTTCATGGGCAAAAAGTATGACGACGTAACCAGTGAAATGCAAACTGTTGCTTACAGCGTTGAAAAAGGTCCAAATAATACGCCACGTATTCCAATTGGCGATCGTCTATATACACCACAGGAAGTATCTGCATTTATTTTGCAGAAAATGAGACAAACTGCGGAAGATTACTTAGGCCAAGAAGTTACAGAAGCCGTAATTACCGTACCTGCTTATTTTAATGACGCAGAACGTCAGGCGACTAAAGAAGCTGGTCAAATTGCCGGTTTGGATGTAAAGCGTATCATTAACGAACCAACTGCTGCGGCATTGGCTTACGGTCTTGATAAGCAACACATCGACATGAAAATTGCGGTGTTTGACTTAGGTGGTGGTACTTTTGATATTTCTATCCTTGAATTGGGAGATGGTGTATTTGAAGTAAAATCTACTGATGGTGATACTCACCTTGGTGGTGATGACTT
>CALGRQ010000319.1 GCA_937880795.1 uncultured Dyadobacter sp.
GGTGGGGATAAAAATGTGTGGCAAACGGCTTCGTCCAAAACTCCGTCTCTGATCGCCTATATCAATGGAATCTCCTTACTGACCGATCCCCGAATACAATCGACGCTCTATGACAAAATCAAAAACCTGACGTCGCAATTACCCGATCCGCTTAGAAACACCAGCGCAGACGAAGATGCGGCATTGGTTCATCAGGCAGCATATAAAGTACTGTTTCAACTACCTGGCAAGGAGAGCGAAAAAGCGGTACTGCTGGCTTCGCTCATTACACCAAACGGCCCCTATTTGGAATTAGCCCGAAAGGTGATCGATTCAAAAAGTGATGCGGTGTTAAAGGAATCGTATGCTAGACTGTTGACAGAGAAAATCCAGTCATTTTCAAAAGATACACCAGAAAGCCAACGATTTGAGCCGATTTACAATCAAACTTTGGCTTTGGGAAAAAGATTAGCGGGCTTGCTTCCGGCCCAAACATCTGCCACAATGATCAAAAATTTGGAAAATGCCTCAACCATTGAAGTGACCATTTCAGCCATTCCTGCCCAAATGCTGTTCGATAAAAACGAACTCAACCTGCAAGCTGGTCGCAGAGTTTCGCTGGAATTCAAAAATCCCGATTTAATGCCGCACAACATCGTATTTGTAAAGCCCGGCACCGAAGATAAGGTGGGTACCGCCGCCGACGCTATGGCTACTTCGGCCAATGGCTTCGAAAAGAACTTTGTTCCTGATTTGGCTGATGTCCTTTTCGCTACTCCGCTGGTGAATGCAGGAGCGAGTACCAAACTCAATTTCACGGTTCCCTCTACACCGGGTGACTATCCCTATATCTGTTCGTTTCCGGGACATTGGCGGGTCATGCGTGGTATCATGAAGGTGAGATAAGGAAAGATTTTTATCTAGATTTTTAATCAAGAAAGGAGATTCAAATCGTGGATCTCCTTTCTTGTTGACTATTCCTGATTTCTTCATGACATGACTATATAGCGGCGCAGATACATTTCCTCCACAATGCTTGACATCCCAGAATTTTGTTTTTAACTTTCTGTAAACCAAAACATTTAGAAACCATGAACATGATTGATCGAATCGAACATTGGGGCGATACGCATCACCCGGCCTGGCTGGATGTTGTTCGTATTGGTTTGGGTGTACTTCTGTTTGTTAAAGGAGTAAGCTTTATTAGTGATACCACCAAACTATCAGCATTGGTGAGTGAACTGGATATCCGTTTATGGACCGTAACCGCGGTTCACTATGTTGCCTTCGCCCACATTTTTGGTGGATTTTTAATTGCATTGGGCTGTTTGACGAGGCTTTCGGCCCTCATTCAAATTCCCATTCTAATTGTGGCTGTGTTTTTCGTGAATATGCGCGTAGGCTTTTCTTACCTCAATTCCGAACTTTGGCTTTCGATGATAACCCTTTTTCTGGTTATACTATTTTCTATTATAGGGTCTGGAAAATTCTCTATGGACGAATGGATGAAAAATCACGATCACTAACTCAGGCGAGCTGTACCTCAGGCTTATACAAATATTTTTTCTTGTATTCCAGAGGGGTCATATCGGTAACCTTCTTAAAATGTCGGTAAAAATTAGATACATTGTTAAAACCACATTCAAAACAGATTACTTCCGTAGCCAGCCTGTCTTCAATCAATAGCCGACAGGCATGGCTAATACGGACTTCAACGAGAAAATCATTGAAGGTCTTGCGGGTCATTAACTTGAAATATCTGCAAAAAGAAGTGATACCCAAGTTTGCTATGGCCGCCACGTCCTGAAGACCGATGTCGTTCTTATAATTGGCTAAGGTAAAATCATAAATTTTATTAAGCCTAAGCGTCTCTAAATCATTGGACTTATAGAATGCATGACCCGACGTGATGCTCATTTTTTCAGGCGTTTCAGCCAGTATTTTTAGTATAGATAACAGAATGATCAAGCGATCCAAATTTTGTGCATGAACTGCGTCATGCATCAATTGTATAACACTTTCCCTCGCCTCTCCTTCTATAACCAGACCCTTTTTAGCTCTTTCAAACAAGCGCGGCAAAAGGTATGCTTCCGGCAATTGTAATAAACCATTACCCAGGCAATCGGGCAAAAAGTGAATTACAATGGTCTCCACGCCCGTTGTAATTCCCGCTTCCATTCGCCAAATGTGCGGTAAGTTTTCGCCAAGCAGTATCAATTCTCCATCCGAAAAATTACTGATATCGTCACCGATTAACCTTACCCCTTTCCCTTAGATTAGATAATGAAGTTCAAGCTCCGGATGGTAATGCCATACGGTACCAAAGCCTGAAGCTTGTTCATGACGTATGCTGAAAGAATTTTCAGACCTGACCGGAACGCGGTGAAAATGCGGCTTCATAGGAGTGAATTAACAATGACCTAACAGCACTAAGGTGAAACAGTATACAGTCTACTATAATTTAATTGTTTTTTGCATCTCGAAGACTTTGACAGATTTATTTTTGAACCGCTATTTTCCTAAAATTCTTGATGCGATGAAACGTTAGATAATTAGCATCGTGGTTGTTGCGCGCCCCACCCTGTCCATCGTCGTAGGCCGTTCTGGATAGAAATATGATATTTTTCTTCCCTTCAAACAGGAAATCAAGATACTGGAAACCGTGTTTGGCAACATCCGGATGTTGCAATAGTACTTTTCTCAAATCCCAGGTCAACAAATCCTTTGAGCTAAACAATGCCTGGGTATTCCGTATTCCTGCCGGATTTCTTCCTTGATTTGCCGACTTCACCTCCTCAGGTATATAATTGCTAATGGTCCAATAAAGTTTAGATTTGTGGTCATATAGAATACTGAATTTCTTGCTTCCACCGGGAAAATCCACAAACCCTTTGTCCCGATCAAATTCCGCCGTTTTACCGTCCTTACTGATTTTTACAATCGCCGCTTTTTCGTTCAGCGAGGCTTTGTTATCAACCCGTAATATATCCAACATTTCACCCTGAGGACTTACCACCGCGTTGCCCTCAATCCACGCACCAAAGTTTCCATGTAACATGGTAGAATCATAAAGCAGCACGTTGGAGCTCGTCCAATTCGACGCCTTCATCAGATCTGC
>CALGRQ010000320.1 GCA_937880795.1 uncultured Dyadobacter sp.
GCCGAAAATGGTGCAAAAAGAACTATGACCGCCATTATGGGTCGTATGGCTACGTATTCGGGTAAGTTGATAAAGTGGGACGAAGCACTTAATTCGGACATTAACCTCTTCCCTGATCGCCTGGCTTGGGATGCGAATCCTAAGATTATGCCAGGTCCGGACGGGCTCTATCCGGTTGCTGTACCAGGTAAATCCATTGTGATATAGTTCATGAATTACCTATAAAACTAAAAAACGGAGCGATCGAAATCGCTCCGTTTTTTAGTTAATGGTATTCCAGGTTAACACCCGATCTCCTTTCCGCTCCTCCATCCAAACTTTATTGTTTGGAAATCGCTTTAAATACTTTTTCCCCTCTTTAATCCCAGATACACTAAAGGCGGTTGCCAGTGCATCCGCTTCTGTCGCATTCGGCGATATAACGGTAGTTCTTAAGTGAAACAATAAACCTATACCTGTTTTCGGATTCACAATATGGGAATACCGCTTACCCCTGTACTCAAGATAACGATATGTTGGACCAGAGGTAGCAATACCCACATTCGCGTACTCAATGGTTTTAATAGAATCTCTTCCAGTTGAAACAACAATTTTCCAACCATTTTCACCAGGCGGTGGATCCATCAAAGCTAACTTTCCACCGGCATCAATCATAGCCGACTTAATACCATAGCTTCGCAATACTTTCACGGCCTCATCGGCAGCGTAACCTTTGCCCAAGCCTCCAATATCCAGACGCATACCCTTTTTAGCCAGCCATATACTTTGATTACCTTTATCGAACTTTATTTTTTTATATCCAGCCTTCGACAGTGCCGTACGAATCGTTTTTTTATCCGGCAAGTACCCTTTCCGCGTTGCGCGCCTCCATTCCTGAACAACGGGCCCAAGTGTGGCATCAAAAGCCCCATTTGTCCTTTTACTGACATCATCTGATATACTCAAGATGTCGAAAAGATCCTTGCTTACTGCAATCCATTTCCCACTACCCGATTGTGCAGATACATGGTTTATCTCGCTATCATCCCTATAATCACTTAAAGCCTCATTAAGGTCTTCAATTCTTTTGAACGCACAATTCGCCGCCTTATTAGCCAAAGTATCGTTAGAAGCGTAAATAATTAGCTTAAACGGGGATCCCATCAATCCCTTTTCGAAAGTATATCGTTGTTCCTGTGCACTAAGCCTCTCAGAGCAAAAAATATTTAAGAGTAAAAAAAGGATCGCTCGCAGGGATATATACCCCAACCTCATATTTTGCTGGTTTTGTTTCGAAGATAAAAATCTGCCAATACCAATGCAGCCATTGCTTCTACAATGGGTACAGCACGCGGTACCACGCAAGGGTCGTGTCTTCCTTTTCCTTGAACAATCGCTACATCTCCGTGCTGATCTATACTTTCCTGATCCTGCATAATGGTAGCAACTGGCTTGAAGGCCACTCTGAAATAAATATCCTCCCCATTCGAAATACCTCCTTGTATACCGCCCGAATGGTTCGTTTTTGTATGTACTTTCTCTTCCGAATCAATATAAAATGCATCGTTATGTTGAGATCCCAACATGGCCACACCATCAAAGCCGCTCCCGTACTCAAAGCCTTTTACAGCATTAATACTCAACATGGCCTTACCAAGTTCTGCATGCAATTTATCAAAGACAGGCTCACCCCAGCCCGCAGGAACTCCCTCCACTACACAATTGACTACGCCACCCACAGAATCTCCCTGCTTGCGAACACCATCTATATAATCGAACATTTGTTGCGCCACCACAGGATCCGGGCAACGAACGGCGTTATTTTCGGTTTCGGTAAGATCAAGTTCCTGATAAGCTTTTTCCAATTTTATACCGCCAACCTGCGAAACATAAGCTTGAATTTTTACACCTTCTTGTTCCAAAAGTAATTTTGCCAAGGCACCTGCTGCAACACGCGCAGCCGTTTCCCGCGCCGAACTTCTACCTCCTCCACGGTAATCACGCACGCCATATTTAACCTGATACGTATAATCTGCATGAGAAGGACGATATTGGGCTGCTATATGAGAGTAATCTTTACTCCGCTGATCTTCATTCCGAATGATCATCGCAATAGGTGTACCGGTTGTGAAGCCTTCAAATACCCCCGACAGAACCTCAAACTCATCTGCTTCTTTGCGTTGCGTTGTTATACGCGACTGTCCCGGCTTTCTTCGCGTCAATTCCGATTGAATAAAATCGGTATCAAACCGAACACCGGCTGGACAGCCCTCTACAATCACACCGATACCTACTCCATGAGACTCCCCAAAAGTGGCTATCTTAAAAATTTTTCCGTACGTACTTCCCATTATATGATTACTTTCTTAATACCCAAAACATGGCAATAATGAGCACCACTGCCAAAATGCTTGTAATATCTTTTATGAAACTTTTGAAATTAAAATACTCCCTCGTTGTGTCACGACTTTCTAAATTCTCGTATAACCCTAACGAGCCACTCAAAGATATGTTCCCAAGCTTATAATCCTCTCCTTTAACCTGCAATTTCTTACTGGGTCGCAAAGTATCATACTTAGCCTGAATCGGGTTAAAGTAAACCCACATAAAATATCGTCCCAATGGAAAGGTACCGTCCTTACGAGGCACCACAAAATAATCAAAACCCATCTCTCCGGACACCTTTCCATAGCTTCGTCTTATTTCTATGCTCCTTTCAGGAGGATAAAAGTCCAGAGAAGAATTGATCTCAATATTGGGGTCCGGTATCGCAGCTATATTCCCTTCTCCCTGAATTTTAAACTCATACCGGACACTCTCACCCGGATATACCAGCGCTCTGGATAGTTTCTCTGTCATCGAATACTGCCCCACAGCTACCTGATCTATTAAAGGATGCCTGGGTAAGGACTTTACCCGAATCACCTGTGGAATCGACTTAAATGAGCGGATGACTTTATGCTCCACATTTACAGCGTTCTTTTTCTCCACCACCAGCATATTCAATGAAACTGATGGCAAAACGACATCTTGCAGCATTATTGGAAACAGCTGCGCTTGGTACATTGTATATTCCGTATATTTTTTACCGCGAATTTGAACCTGACGTTTTGCAATTTCCTCCAAACCTACATTCTCTTCCCAACAATTAGCAGGCCTCAATTTTTTAAGAATATTTTGCAACTGTTCATTGAACTGGTAAAATTCCATCTGAACAGGGGCCGACTCCGCTATATACAATGAAACACCTAGCGCAAATCCCTCCCTTATATAAACACTTCTTTTACTGGCTTTAACCGATAAAAATACATCTTCTCCACTCAACTCCGGCTCAGGTAAATAGGCCGCTTCATCCATTCCTGCCACCTCCTCATTAGGTAAACCAAAGGTTATACTAGTGCCCACCGATTTCAACTTCGCGCCATTGATCAACACCACAAAATCGGGAATTTGATACAAACCTATTTTATCGGCATAATATTCCTGACTAATGGTTTGTACAACTACCTTTTCCCCGTCAACGGAATTTACTTTGCTCGTCGCCGATTTACTTCTTTTTTCTAAACCATTAATTTCCGGAAATACAACAG
The DNA here is from genome assembly GCA_937880795.1 of uncultured Dyadobacter sp. Classification (GTDB taxonomy): domain Bacteria; phylum Bacteroidota; class Bacteroidia; order Cytophagales; family Spirosomataceae; genus Dyadobacter. Next base: position 3,570 of record CALGRQ010000320.1, read on the forward strand.
ACGGCCTACTTTCAACATCATGAAGAATTACTGATATGATAAACGGCTCATTAATAGCCATTTTCTTCTCACCCATTTCAATTTCTGCTTTGGATAAAAAATCTTGAGCAAAAGAAATGTTTGAAAAACACAAAATTATATATAATATAGCATATAATTTCATTCAGAAATTTCGTTACCTATTAGTATTAGCCTCGTATATGTATACCCGTATAACATATTAAGCGTTGATGATCATAAATCCCTAAACACAAAACTACGTAATACTATGGCCTCCATGCTTGAATACATAAAAATTATTCTGCAAAAGGTTAGTTTCGACCGCAGACTATTTGAAAAAGAACTGAAGAAAGCTATAAAGATGTTGATGCCGGCAGAAGTAAAAAGATTAAAATTATGGTGCTATGAGCACTATAGTGGGGCCTACTTGCCAGTTCTTAACAATTGTTTCCCAAGACTATCACCAACAGATTAGCAATTATTACCTAAGAAAAAGAGAGAGCCTTTTCGGATAATCCGAAAAGGCTCTCTCTTTTATATCGTATTTACTTATTTCTTCTTGGCAGGAGCCGCTGGCGTTGCTGGTTGAGCAGCCGGAGTCAATCCTAATGCTTCCTTGGCGTTAGCATTGTCCGGATCGATCGTCAATAATTTATTCCAGTACTCTTTCGCTTTCGCATCATCCTTCAAGGTAGTTTGCGAATAGAAAGCCAGGTAAGGATAAACTACTCTAAGGAAACCTTTGAATTTTGAAGGTTCAGAATCCTTTTCAGCTAGTTCAGCAAATTTTGCATAATGAGGAGCCGAGATTCCCTTGTCAATGTTTTCTTGTCTGTCGTATGCATTATACAAAGAAACCCCTTTCCAGTAGTATGCATAAGGCCAATCTGGAGACTTCTGAGTTACTACCGTAAATACAGAATCCGCTTTAAGGCTAAGTGCTCTTTTAGATTGAAGCAAGTTCAAACTATCTGAACCTTCTGCAATAATTCTTGTTGCTTTCTGGAAATAAGAAAGACCCAAGTAATAATTGTCATTGATCAGTGACTTGGCTGCGCTATCCAAAGGAATACCTTTTTCGTATGCCTTAATCGCGTTATCGTAATCCTTTGCTGTATAGTAAAGCGTTGCTACTTCTTTGAAAGTTGCAGCTGCTTCTGCCTTGTTGGTATCCAACTCAGCACCTTTCATGATGTAAATAACACCAGTAGAATCGTAAGGCTTTCCATCCGCAGCAGCTTTAAGATTGTACGCACGACCCAAGTACTTGTAGTCATCGCCAATTACTTTCTCAGGAGCTACTTTAATGAAGTCGTTTAAGCTAGTAATTGCCTTATCCGCTTCGTTGGTTTTGAAATAAGACCACCCATACATACGCTTAATGATTGGGTTATTGATTTTTCCTTCAACACTTTGTAGAAGAGAAAGAGACTTAGCATAATCATCAGCCGTAAACGCGAATTGAGCAGCACGTAACTTCAATTCAGGATCAGTTGTTCCGCTTTTCTCCATGAAAATGTCAAAATTCTCAGCAGCTTGCTTGTACTTTTGACCTAAAAAGTAAAGTTCAGCAAGGTCTTTGTAAGCCGGTGCAAAGTTAGGATCTGCCTCAATAGCCTTTTTGTAATTCTCTAACGCCAGGTTATAGTTTTTACCACGAAGGAAAATTTGACCGATGCGGTTATGCGCAACTGCATAATTTGGCTTTGCAGTTAAAGCATACTCATATGCAGTAACCGCTGCACCACCTTCTCCTGCACCACGTAGCATCAAAGCGTCTCCTTTTGCAATGTACGCATCAGCTAGATTTTTATCTCTCTTAACGGCTTCGTCCAATAAACGAATGGCTTCGGCAGGATCGCTATTCTTTTCAAATAGTGTATAAGCCTCCCCAATTCTGTAAAGAACCTCAGCATCTTTTTTCTTTTTCTTTTCAGCCTCAGCAAAAAGTTCTTTTGCCTTCGCTTTATCACCTTTGCTCAAGGCAATCGTTCCGAGACCAACCTGATTCAGATACGATTTTTCATCCAACTGCAATCCTTTTTCAAAAGCCTTTTGAGCTTCGTCTAATTGATTGTTTTTAATATAGTAATAACCCAGGTAATATTGATTATCAGCAGAGGGAGTACCTTCCGCTAATTTTCTAAATAAATCACCGGCTTCATTAAATCTTTCTGTGTGGATCAGGGCCAAGCCATCCTGAATAGTTTGTGCCTGTACATTTATAAATGCCAACACACTGAATACAAACGCAATTAATTTCATTCTCATGTTTTTGTTCATTTTTTACCCGGTTAATATAATGATAAAAAATTTGGTCTTTCAATAAACAAGTCCAAATGTTAAAAATTGTATATAATGCACTAAAAATTTTCTCCCGTCTTAATTTCTACTTGCCTCGGAAATCTAATTGTTGGAATCAAACCCATTTTTTGGATAATCAAACCACCCACGTCCCTAGCAATGTAGGTCATCAAACCACCGCCTAACCCCGAATACTCCTCCCGGCTGATGATACACATCTCGGGCAAGAGGATAATTCCTAAATTCCAGGCCCGCCTGAAATGGTTGGTAATAATTTGACAAAGAATCAGGATTATCCTTTTTAGAAATCCCAAATACATTAAGGCCCTCCGAAAGTTCATGACTTCTTAGAGAATGCCCATCGCTAATCCAATTGACACCAATGAACCCCAAATACAAAGGGTTCTTCCGCACATCGTCAATTACCTTTTCATTTGATCCCGAAGCAACGATTCGGAGATTTTTAATGTCCTTAATTCCAAATTTCTCTCTAATGAAATTAAGGTTACTCGAATTAACATCATCAAAAACCAATGTAATTAATCCGGTTTGATTGCTACCCGGTAGCTGCGACCAATTCGTAATCTTCCCTTCAAATATACCGCGCAGTTCCGACATCGTCATCAGGCTATCTGAATTTGCTTTCCCTGCCACTAACGCCAATCCATCAATAGCAACATGTTGATGTTTTACATAACCCTTCTGTTGCTTAATAATTTCATTTTCCTTATCCGTTAGTTTACGGGTTGTAAACACGAGTCGTGCACTATCCTGAAGGAGCTGTAATACCGTTTGTTGCTCCGGCTTATAGTCTATATCGAAATGAGTCTCCGGGTATATCCCTTCATATCCTCTCGTCAAACCATCTACCAGGGGCTTAAACGACTCATCCGCTGCAATGGTAATGGATCCGCGTTTAGGATTATCTACCTCTGAGCTCGTTTGGGTAGAACAGGCATACATTGCTGTACCAAGTCCCAGTAACACTATAGCCGCTTTCAAACTTGTCATGGCATTTGCTGATTATTCCTTCTTTTCCACACGCGGTACGCTCTGAAGCAACCGTATAAAATAAGCATACCACCGAGCGCATACTTTTGACCACTGGTAATCGGCAAGAAATTAAAAGACGAGGAGGAGAAGATCAAAAAGATCCCTCCTCCTACGTATATCAGAGCCATTAACAAGGAGGCCAAATCTAGGACCCGCTCATGTAATGGGGTTCCCTTCATGGTTATTCCAATTGGAAGTTAATAGGAAGGTTGTACTTTACACGAACCGCACGACCTGATTGTTTACCTGGTTTCCATTTTGGCATTGCTTTCACAACACGCATGGCTTCCTCATCACAACCAAATCCTAGTCCTTTCAATACAGCCACATCCGTAATACTACCATCCGTGTTTACAACGAAGGACATAAATACACGTCCTGAAACGTTGGCACGTGAAGCTGCACTTGGATACTTGATGCTTTTACCTAAGTATTTGTACATCTCCGCAGTTCCTCCTGGGAATTCAGGCTGCTGTTCTACCACCGTAAAAACTTTCTCTGGTTCTGGCGCAGCTTCAACTACCACACCCTTACTTGGAGCTGCAACAGCTTCAGGGGCAACGATAATTTCATTTGCGTTAGGATCACCTTCAACAGTTTTGTTGGCAACCACAGCTTCCTTAATTTCCTCCACGGTTGGCGGAGGAGTTTCCTCAGGAACCTCTTCATCCTTTTTAACCTCAGGAGGAAGGAATTTCACCGTGTTCACTTTTGGCTGCTCAATTGGCGGCGGTGGTGGTGGTGGTGGTTCTGCAGGATCTATTGGCGGTGGTGGCATTTTCATTAAATCCACTTCAACTTCAACTATCTCTTCTTGCTTCTCACTAGCAAACTTGCTAATGATACCCGGCGAAAACATCGCCAAAAGGAAGAGTGAAGCACCTATTAAAGTAGCTTTTGTCACATCTGCACGATAACCCTTGCGAAGTGAAAATGCCCCATACGCCTTATTTCGATTTGCAAACACTATATCGTCCAGTGTTGCATTCGGGCTAATTTCTGCCATGGCGATTTTATTAAATTGTTTAAATTAATTTTTTGGTTTGATCTTGTCACCAAGAACTTCCTTCTCCGCATCCGTCAGGTTATCAACAAGTGCGTATCTTTTTGATTTGGTAATAGCCATCTCATCCAATACATCCACCATGTTTTTGTACGAAGAAACATCGGTTGGTTTAATAACCACTACGAATGCTTCGTTACCTTTTTCATCTTTCGGATTTGCCGCGTTGATACGCTTTTGCGATGCAAAAATAACGTCTCTTAATTCCGTCCCGTAGCGGGTTGTTTTTAGAGAAGCCTTTGCATTATCATCATCAGCCGCCACACCGTCTAGGTAGTAAACATCATCGTTTGCTCCCATAAAAAGTGTTAAAACTTTTGATGCTTTCAGCGGCTCGGTTTGTACATCTTCCTTCTTGTCTTGCTTGTCAGGAAAGAAAACAGACATTGCCGTTGGCTTGGTCATTGTGGTGGCCAACATGAAGAAGGTTATCAGTAGAAATCCAAGGTCTACCATGGGTGTCATATCCACCCGGGTTGACATCTTTTTACCTCTAACCTTACCATCACCTTTGCCATGCCCACCGCCACCGGATTCTTCAATAGCTGCCATGTTATAACTTTAAAAGTGAAACAGTTGTTCTTTTATTAATCTGCTTTAAAACCTGCCGGAGCATCTTCGCTCGCTGTAATCAGAGAAAATTTGTTAATGTTCTGCGATTGAAGGTTCGCTAAAACATCTTTGAATTTAGGAAACTTAGCAACGTTGTCTCCTTTCAAAGCAATTCTCAAATTAGGGTTCGCCTTTCTAGCGGCATAAACCCAGTCAGCTAACTCACTCGTACCGGTTGAATCCGTTGGAATACCTGGCTGCTTCACACTAGCCATTTGATCCTTCGGCATATTCAACCAAGGTTTCAATTGATTGACTGGAAGACCAAAGCTTGTTTGTATCGAAAACTTCGCCTTCTCAACATCAGTAAATGAAATACCTTTTGTTTGAGCAATATTATCCAGCATTTCAATACGCGTCGGCTTTGCATCCACGCCAAAGTATACCTTGCCGTCTTTGTCAATGCTTATGACCATCAACTCATCATCTGGCACTTTAATTTGCGAAATAGATGATGGAGTAGTGATCTCCGCATCGTTCGTCTTAAAGGTAGCCGTCATGATAAAGAAGGTCAGCAGCAAGAACGCCACGTCCGTCATCGCTGTCATGTCAGTATGCGGCGGGTGTTTCTTAGGCTTAACTATCCCCATGGTTTTACAAATATATAAGTTTTTTTAATATTAACGAAAATTATATATTAATAGTTTTAAACTATTAATAATGAGCTGCAAAATTTTGCTGAATGCTCAAACCAATTTCGTCAATACTGTAAGTAAGGTCATCTACACGGCTGTTCAAGTATGCATAAGAAATTGTTGCAATAGCAGATGTACCGATACCAATCGCAGTGTTAATAAGGGCCTCAGAGATACCCGCTGCAAGTGCACCTGAATCAGAAGCACCAGATGCTCCAAGAGCAGCAAATGCACGGATCATACCAAGTACCGTTCCAAGAAGGGCGATAAGCGTAGAAGCTCCGGCCAATGTAGCGATAACTGTAAGGTTTTTCTGAAGCATTGGAAGTTCCAATGTAGTAGCTTCATCAACTTCTTTTTGTAGAGCAGCAAGTTTTTGCTCTTTATCCATTTGAGTTTCAGTTGCAAGTTGTTTGTATTTCAACAAACCAGCTTTGATAACATTTCCAACTGATCCTTTTTGCTTGTCGCACTCTTTAATAGCTTCGTCAACTTGGTTTTTATCCAAAAGACTTTTGATTTTACGAACGAATGCATCGATGCTTCCAGTACCGTTCGCTTTTCCAATTGTAATCATACGCTCGATTGTGAACACCAATACAATAAGGAAACAAGTCATTAAAACAGGTACAATAGGTCCCCCCTCGTGAACAATACCAAAATAATCACCTTGTTTTGGACCCTTTGTATGGTCGCCGTCCACAAAGTGCTCAGGAGCACCTAGAACAAACACATAAACAGCCAAAGCAATTGCAAATAATACAGGGATTACCAATGCCGGATTTAAACCGCCAGAGCCTTTTGATGCTGCTGCTGCAGACTTAGGTGCTGGTGCCGGACTTGTAGCTTTCTTTTCCATCAGACTTACTTTTAAAGGTTAAATTGAGATTTTGGTTGTGAATTAAATAAAAGTTTTGGTTTTAACAGGCTTTTGTAAAATAAAATTTTGGCCAGTCTGGTATCTTAACGACTTTCACAAAAGTATGAGTTTTCCTTTTAAAAAAAAGCAAGCATTTGCGCTGTTTTTTTGTCTCCTTTTTTTTAGCACCAAGTAACAATTGTATAATTTAAAGAATATTAACACGAAGAGGTTGGTATAACAACTACTTGTATAGACTGAGAAAGAGTCACATATCAATCAATACTAAACAAATTAAAATTGTACTCTTTTAGTCAAATCGTATAGTGTTGTTTTTTTATTAAGGAGTTTCATCTTTAAAA
>CALGRQ010000321.1 GCA_937880795.1 uncultured Dyadobacter sp.
GACGGTGCCATCCATAAAATCATGGCCACCGCCTCCGTGAATATGCAGATCAATAAAACCAGGATATATAATTACCAGCCGCATCAATAATCTGGGCGTCAGGGAAATCGATATCTCCCTGTTGCACAGCAGTGATCTTGCCATTTTCAATCAACACCGTACCATTACGAATATAGCGGTACGGTGTAATGATGGTTCCATTTGTTATTTTAAGCTTCATATGTATCGGAATCAACCGGGTTGACGGCTGTTGCGTTTCAGTTCTTGTATAATAACCTTAAAATCCCCATTTCCGGATCTTGTGTCCTTTAATGGCATAGAATACCAGGTATAAATAGCAGGGGAACAACACCCAATAGGCATGGCGGAGATCGTAGGTATCCGCAAAGTGCCCAAAGAAAAGTGGCATAATGGCGTTACCGCAAAGTCCCATGATCATGATGGATGCGCCTAATTTGGTAAATCGTCCGAGGCCATCCAATGCCAAAGGCCATAAGCCAGCCCAAACCAGTGAGTTTGCCAAACCCAGCAAAACCACAAACCAGATGGAAATATCAGTTTGGTGTCCTAAAAAGTAGAAATCGCCTTTGGCAAAAATAATCAGTAATGTAAAGATGACTCCCAGTATGGTACATACGCGCAGTGCATTTACCTGACTAATGTATTTCGGGATGAGTGATATCCCAATTAAATATCCACAAATGGTACAAATGAGGGTATATGAAGGGAAGACTTTTGCTTCCAGCAGGTCTATATTCATGGAACCTGCGTACTCAATAATTGTATCAATGGCTATAACCTGTGTTCCTACATGAAGGAAAATAGCCACTGCCCCTAAAATAAGATGTGGAAATTGGAAAATGCTGTTTTTGCCGGCATTAACGGTTGCTACCTCTTCATCTTCATGTTCTGTATCAATTTCAGGAAGGGGAGAAAGATAAACCAGAACACCCAAAACGAACAGAAAAATACCCAAGCCTATATACGGATTGATTACTCTTCTAATGAGCTCATCCAGGGCAGCGCTTCTTTCAACATCGGTCATGCTGCTCAGCTGAGCAAATAAGTCGGTGTCGGTGGGACGAAGGATTACGGCGGCAAAGACGATTGGCGATAAGATACCGGCTGCCTTGTTGCAAATCCCCATAATACTGATCCGCTGGGCAGCACGATTCTGTGGGCCTAAAATGGTGATATACGGGTTGGCAGCCGTTTGTAAGATGGCGAGTCCTATACCGATGGTGAAAAGTCCAATCAAGAAAATTTCGTAGGTTCTGCTCATTGCGGCAGGCACAAATATGAACGCTCCCAGTGCCATTGCCCAGAAACCAAACATCATTCCTTTCTTAAAGCCTACCGCCTTAAGAAGAAAGGATGACGGTACCGACATCACAAAATAGGCGATATAGAATGCAAACGCTACCAGATAGGCTTGAAAGCTAGTTAGTTCACATGCAATTTTAAAATAGGGGATAAGTATTGAGTTAACCCAAGAAACAAATCCAAACATGAAGAACATCACTCCAATTAAAAATATGGAGAGCATGGTTTGAGACTTGGTCAGACTGCTCACTTTAACAGCGTTTGTTGCAGCTTTCATCTAAAAACAGGTTTAAATAGAGAATTCCATATCAAAAAATAAAAACAGACATGGAGCAATGCCCCATGTCCTATGTTTTATGCGCAGGACCTTATACAGTTGGTTCCCAACCTTTTTGATACTCCCGTTTCCAAAGCTTCATGGCTTCTTTGTTGTTTTTGATGTGTCCATTGGTTGGATCCACAGCTAGGCTTCCTCCTGAACGCAGGGCAATATTACCCAACTGCACCAAAAGTGTACTTTGGTGTCCTCCAACGATTTCTGCATTAAGGGAAGCCCCTTTTTTGATGCCATCGAAGAAGTTTTGGATGTGGATGGCATCCAGTGCCTGCGATGGATTCATTTTGTTCCGTGCATCAATCACAAAATTGTTTTTGGCATGTTTTACAACCTTATTTTCCAGGTCGTAAACGATGTATTCGTTGCCTCCATTGATTTGAACCGAACCATTTTCACCATAAAAAACAACACCTACACTACTGCCTTCAATGGTGCGGCTGTTGCAGCTGCGTCCTTCCCACGTCATGGCGGTGTTATTGGCAAAATTCCAGTTTATAACCTGTGTATCTGGGGTTTCCCAGTCGTCTTTATAACGGAAACGTCCGCCAGACGAGGTAACGTGTGTCGGGTACTCAACACCTAATCCCCAACGCATCAAATCGACCATGTGGGTTCCGTTGTTAAGGGCCTCACCGGTTCCCCAGTTCCATAGCCAGTGCCAGTTGTAATGAATGAGGTTGTCTTTGTAAGCAACACGAGGAGCCGGTCCTTGCCATAATTCATAATTTAACCACGATGGAACAGCCGTTTGTTTACCTATACCTATCGATGCCCGGTTGTTGGTATACCAGCCTTTGGCAAAATAGGTTCTCCCAATGATTCCGTCTTGTACGGCCTTCACCGCTTCGGCAACATTTGGCCATGAACGGCGCTGGTTACCCATTTGGATCACATTTTTATATTTTTTGGAAGCAGCCACCAGCATTTCGCCTTCGTGCGGGTTATGGCTACATGGTTTTTCAAGATATACATGCTTACCTGCTTTCGACGCCAATAAGGCAGCGGGAGCATGCCAGTGATCTGGTGCAGCTACTACCAATGCATCCATATCTTTATTTTCCAATGCTTTTCGGAAGTCCGGAACATTTGCAGGTTTTGACTTCTGAATGTCTGTAACGGTAGCAATACATTTATCCGCAGCACGGGAATCAACATCTGAAACTGAAACAATTTCACAGTTTGGTTGTAAAGCATAGTTACCTGCCAATGCCAAACCACGACTGTTCACACCCATCATTCCCACGCGCACTTTTTCGTTGGCGCCTATGATTTTTGCATAGCTTTTCGGGCTAAATCCAGGGAGTATGCCGCCAAAAGTCAACAGGGCCGAACCTGCCAATGTCTTTTTGATAAAATCGCGTCGCTCGTTGTTATTATCAGGAGCATGGTTATTGTTTTGGTTGTTCATCTTGAAAGAGTTTAGTAAAGATTTTGTAAATGACTGGTTTATCAAATGTTTTTCTGTTGGTACAAAATGTCTAGAAAAAAGGTATTGATGGGTTTATGAAAGGAATCTGCAATTCGGTTGATCTCTATCGGATACTGCGTTTGCAAATTCTGCGCTTTACCAAACCTAACATACGCATCTTTTGCCACATCCAGACTATGTTTCACAGATGAATTGTCGCTATATCGGTCTAAAGTTGGTGCAATGACCAAAAGCGGGCGGGGGGCAATACAGGAAATAATCTCTGCATAATCGATCACCGCGTTCTTTGGATTGCTAAGGTTCCAGCCTAATTTGGGAATTAAACCGTGTTGGTGGGATAAGGCTTTGATACTTTCATATCTACTGTTGGCAGTACGCAAAGGAGAAAATGCTGCCACGGTTGCCACTCCTGCCACCCTGTTATCCAACGCAGCAGTCAAAAGTGCTACCTTTCCGCCCAGTGTATTGCCTAATAAAAATATTTGCCCTTTGTCGATGTATTGAAACCCTTCCAGAGCATCTATACAGGCACGTGTATCGGTTACCATCTTACCCATTTTGGACCATGCCGGGAAGCGGGTATAGAATTTCTCTGCTTCTTCCATACGAGTGCCAAATCCAAATAGGTCATATACCATGACTGCAAAACCATTGTCGGTAAGCGATTGGAAAAGGCGGCTGTTTCCCTGCCTTTCTGCGCTATATCCATGTGCAAACCCATGCGCATAGGCGTACTCATGAAGATAAATGATGACCGGAATTTTTCCGTTAGTTCCTAATTTTTTTTTACCCGAAGCGTCGGTGGGGTAGTATATTGTAGCCGGTAAATGATCGCCAAGGGCGGTATATGGCCCTATATATTCTACCACAGTGTTTTTTACTGAGGGCCTGCCGGTTATTCGATCCATCCAGTCAATTCTTGATGGCTCGGTAGGTGCCACGAGGTCCGGCTTGACAGCTGACGGTTCTTTACCCAAAAGCCACTGAATATTTTTCTTGATCAGGCTATCTTGTTGTTGTGCCTTTTTGGTATCAGAATGTACAGTAAAGCGTATAGGATGGCGATTTAGTGCTGCATTTTTTTCAGATTGATGGTCTGCCGCCCATTCGTCATAACGGTAATCAAAATGTAGTTTGGACGACCACTTCACTTTACTGCGCTGGAAACGGTTATCGAGAAAATCAATACATCTCTCTACATCGCGAGCCGCCACGGCATGCTCTCCCATTCTGGGATCTACGGCAATATTGTTAGGTACCCCTAACCATGAAAATACCTTTTTTGCAGAATGATACGATTGCTCATTTACCCAAGGATTAAGTTGTTGCTCAATAGAAGAATATTGAAACAATACATTGCGTGGAGCAATGAGAGAAATTAAAAGATTTTGATCTACTGGTAGTTTGTCCTCTCTGCCAAAGAAAAAGCGTAGACGCGGATGAAACCAATGCGCAGCGTTAGAAGCAATATCGTCGATGGTCTGGTTTACATATTGCGGATCGCTCATGCGCCACGGTGTAATACCACCTGTTCCACAACTGCTGGAGACCACAGCCGCAATGCGGTCGTCGAATGCACCTGCCCATAAAGCCTGTTTCCCATTTCTGGAATGCCCTGAAACAGCAATTTGTTTTGGATTAATGTCTTTGCGGGTAACCAGATAATCTATTACTCGGGAAGCGCCCCAAGCGCGGCGCATCAGGGCGGTAAAGTCATATTCGGTATAAATGGCTTGGTAGTTCTGCGTATCGTCTTTTCCATCCGCGGCTGCATAAACACAAGCCGCATACCCGCGTCGCAAGGCCAGTTGTGCCCAGTTTCGGTGGGTCCAGGGAGTCATATACACGGGAAAAGGGCCGTTACCCTCCGGTAACATGAGCTCGAAAGTCATTTTGGCTTTACTCCCTGGGCCGAAAGAAAGCTGGATTAATTGAATTCGGGTTTCTCCTTCTTTCTTTTCTTCAAGGATCTCAATATGTAGATTTTTGGGAGCCGGCGGAATGGTTCCTGTAACCCAATGTTGGTATTGCGTTTTGATCCATTCTCGTCGCTGATTCCATTCGGTTGTTGAGGTGATGCGATGTGTTTTACCTTCCTGCTCAACTTCCAGAGGTTCGGGTAAAAACGGATAAGAAGTTAGTTGTTCAAAATCCGGAGGTAGTTCGCCGGTGCGTTGCTGCCACTCGAGCCAGGTACTATCCTGTAACGTCACCCGACGGCTAATCGGGTGACGGTGATCTTTCGATTGGTTTATAATCAGAGATTCCTTTAGATATTGTTCACGTCTTTCCCTACTCGTTTGAGCATATAGGGTTAGCGAAACAAAGGTCAAAAGAAAAGCTACTGAATACTTCATAGAGATGATAAGGGTTTAGGAAGTCCTCGTTATCATTGGGTTAATGGTTTGTCTACTTAACACCGAATATCAGATCAGAACTGTGCTTGATTCTGGTACTCTGGTCTAACTGGATTTAAGTAGCCTTTTTCAAATGAACAGGTTAAGGGTTGGAATAGTTAATGAGTAAAATATTAATATCGGTTACGTACCCGTATTTTTATGAGAACCCTCACAATCAACTTAGTCGTGAAAGCAGATTGTGAGGATTAACCGGATAAACCGGCTTACTTATTTATAGAAAAGGTTTAGGAGTTGGACGGCCAGATCATACAGATAGTCCGAAATTTGGTGGAAGGGTTACTTCCTGGCTTTGTTAATCACAGTTTCAAGCAACACGCTTTTTCCACCCTGGCGCTTACTCTCATCCGCAGCTTCCATGAAAGCAAATATTTCGATGGTTTCGGCAGGGGTTACAGGAACTTTACCTGTTTTAAAATACTTGACAATATCTTTCAGTAACGGCTCATAACCACCGTAAGGTCCAAGTATTTTGTTGCCATCCTGAACAAATACCGTTCCGCCGTAATCATGTTTTCCTGAGCGCGTTCCCCGGAAGGTCCCAGTACGGCCGTCCGCCCAGATGCCCACAACAATGTCCGTATTGGGTGTACTTACACGTGTAACGCTCTGGCAGCCTGTTCCCATCACGGTATATAGTGTTTCTACACCATGAACGCCATACCAGAATAAATCAGGGTGTGTTTTTTCAAGGGAAGCCGGGCTAAACGTGTCGGCACCCAGCACTTTACTTTTATCAATAGATTCCAGTCCTTTGATATAGCGGAGCGACGAGGCAGAAAAAACAGGAATTTTATACTTTTCAGATGCCTTATAAATTGCGATGGCGTCGGAAAGGGAAGCAGCGACAGGTTTATCGATAAACATGCGTTTGCCGGCCTTGAATACCTCCATGGCCTGTTCGAGGTGCAGTCGACCATCATTGGTTTCTAACAAAACCACATCAACTTTTGACAACAGCTCTTTGATAGAACCGGTGATTTCCACTCCAAACTTCTTTACTTCTTCGATATACTCAGGAATTCTTTTCGTACTCGACACAATGTCTTTACTGCCATGAGGATATGCTGCTACCACCCGGTACCCATCAAATTCCGGATTTGGAGTTGCTGCGTTGAGCGCTTTGGTAAACGCAATACTGTGGGAGGTATCCAAACCGATAATTCCAACACGCTTACCGGAAAGATCGCTTGCATGTGCCGATAAGTTGTCAAATAAGCTTAAGGCTATACCTCCTGCTACGGACGAGGTGATAAACTTTCTGCGACTAAGATGATTCATTTTTTAAAGACGTATGAGTTTAGGAATAGTCAGAATGTATCTAGAAATCGGGTACGTACCCGTAAATTTACAATTATTCTGAATATATCCTCGTCTTTTTTGAAAAAGTTTACATTTTATTTTGTAAAGTGTCTAGTTAACAAATATTATACACTGAGATGTGATTTATATGCCCAACATGTCGTGTGTTAATAGGTAGCGCGCCCGCCAGATAAATCAAAGGTGAAGCCAGTGGTGAAACTGTTTTGCGGTGAAACAATAAAAGTGGCTATATTGGCCGCTTCTTCCAGTGTGCCGCAGCGTTTCATGGGAATTTTGTCCGTCATGTATTTTACTTGCTGTGCGGGCATGGCATCCACCAGGGGCGTTTGAATTACAGCAGGGGCAAGGGCGTTTACTGTAATTCCATTTTCAGCATATTCTTTTCCTTGCACCTTTGTCATGCCAATTACAGCTGCTTTGGAGGCCGAATAGGCCAACATGCCCGCATTTCCTTCTTTCCCTGCAATGGAGGCTATGTGTAAAATACGTCCATACTGATTGGCGATCATATTGGGCAAGACGGCTTTTGCCGTATAAAAGCTACTCATGAAATTTACATCAAACACTTTTTGTAAATTATCCACATCCACATCATGGCTTTTAACATTTGTGATACCTGTAATACCGGCACAGTTGATTAGAATGTCAATTTTACCAAAGCGGTTTAATGCTTGCTGTACGGCTTGTTCCACCTGGTCCTGACGGGTAAGGTCAATCGGAATTAATTCTGTTTGTTGCGTAAATTGGCCAAAAGCAATTTGAAGTGCCGTTTCATTGAGGTCGAGTAGGGCTAGTTGAGCTCCTTGCTTTAACAATCGATGTGCAATGGCCAATCCTAGTCCCGAAGCTGCTCCGGTGATTACGGCAATTTGTCCTTTGAATGTGTTCATGTAATAAGAAATAATCAATTAAATCAGAAGCCAGATTTTTCATGTAGCTGAGAAATCGGGTTCCTGATTGATGTAATATTTACTGGGTAGCAATCCCGTTTGAGATAAATGCGGGGTATGGCTAGGACCAGATTTTATATTGTGGAATTTTCAATAATTCACCATCTTTTAGCGCAGATTGATGGGCTACAATTCCCGAAACAGATAAGTTTAGGGCCATCGCGATATGTACCAAGGGTTGTCGGTCCTGTAATATAGAAGATATAAATTCATCAGTAAGTCGCCCGTGCGAACCACCATGGCCACCTTCATCTACTTTTGGGGGGAGTCCGGGCCGAACCAGATTGGGAAGCTTTGTTTCGTGCCCTTCATATTTACCATAAAAAGATCCTTTTTCTCCTCTAATTCTGCCTTTCTCTCCGTGGTCTCCAGGGGAATCCCAGCTTACCGCCATACGTGACATACCACCTTCATTGGTGCGGAATAAGGCAATTTCGGTTCCAAATGGATTTTTGTATTGGTTGTTGGAGGGTTGCAAGTGTTTTACAATACTCGGTATACCCATACATGAAACCTCTGTAAAACTCCCATCGGTTACACCAATATAGTATCCATTGGAATGTGTGGGGTAATACTGAGGAGGCAATCCTACCCGCCAATCTTTATATGAGGCAAGTGGTTCTGCCATGTAGTGATAATACTCACCTTCAGAATATACGAGTTTTCCAAAACCTCCGACTTTGTAAATTTCTCGCATGGCGTAAAGATCTTCGTGGAAGCAAGAGGTTTCAAACATCATGTATTTCTTACCACTGCTTTTTACCGCCTCGTATAAGCGATCAGCATCTTCCAAATTTCCGAATACTGCCGGAACTGCAACCGCCACATGTTTTCCATGTTTAAGCGCTGCTATTGCATGTTTAGCGTGACTTGGAGCATCAGTGGCAATAAAAACAGCCTCAATGGAGTTGTCTTTTATTAATTCTTCGAGGGAAGGATAGGTTTTGGAACATTTGCAGGCTTTGGCTAATTCGGCACAGCGATCGGGGTAAAGGTCGCTTACGGCAACAATCTCTACATTCGGATGATTTTGAAATTCAAAAGCGGCACCAAATTGGCATAAGCCGTAGCCCACAATGCCAACTTTGACTTTCTTATCAGAAACGGCAATCCATTGTCGGCTTGTGGTTGAGGAACTGTCTTTTTCGAACCCCTGAATTACCTGGTTGCCTTTTACACCTTCCTTTTTATCTGATGAACAACCTGTTTGAATGAATCCAAGTGCAGCGGTACCTATACCAATGGAATGGAGAAATGAACGTCTGTTGAAAGGTTTATGCTCGCTTGTGGTGATGTTTTGATTGGATACAGAATTCGGTTTCATCTTCATTAGGATTATATAAGGGTAGGATAACAAACCTCGGTAAGCGTTGCCTTAAGTACAATTTTGTTCAAAAGACTGTAACTCAGTCAAAGTTTAAAGTAAACCCTTATATTTTTCTAATGTGTAGCCCTGGTAATTTTAATTCTGATAAAATGCCTCATTCTCCTTCGTTACAATATCAATAGGCATGAAGTGAATTTTTTCAACAGGGGCGCTCATTACCAAATTCTGATATAACGCCATGATTCCCCGATAACCCTGTTCTTCTGGCTGATGACAGATCAAAAAGTCGATAATGCCTTCCCTTAGAAATTGAATATTCTCTTGCAGAAAGTCGTATCCGACGAGGGCGATATTGGATTTGGTACTTTTTTGTAAAAAACGAGCTACCGAGAAAACCCGCGAATTGGTCACGAAAATGGCTTCGATTTCCTCGTGTTTATGAAAGGCCTCCGTGAGATGGCGTGCCACTGATAAATCATCGGTATCTTTAATATCAACGCGGATGATTTCATTTTTTAAATGATGATCCCGGAAATAGGACCGCAATCCTTCATCGATTTGTATATAGCTGTAAGCATCCGTTTCGGCTGTAATATTGACCACAAGCACTTTCCGGTCGCTCTTCATCCGATAGGTGAGGAGTTTGGCACCCACATACCCGCTTTGAAAAAGATGAGGGCCTATATAAGAAAGATTGTGTTGCTCGGGTACATTACTATCTATAAAAATAACTGGTATTTTTTCCTGATGACAGGCTTCTACAAACTGTCTGGCCTCGTCCACAAAGGTTGGTGCCATTAACACGCCATTTACTCCGGCTTCGAAGATCAGTTTAGCTTGCTTCTGAAAGGATTCTTTGTCGTTCAGGTCGAAGAAAAAATGGTGAATATGAATTCCGTATTTTTTTATTTCCGCCTCCGCCCGCTTTACACCTCGTAAGGGTGCATCCCAAAAGTCGGTTTCTGCTGATACCCGTGGTATAAAAATGGCGAGGGTGATTATCTTTTTTGACGCCAACCTGCTGGCCAGAATATTCGGTTGGTAGTCGAGTTCCTTTATGATTTCATTGATTTTTTTCTTTGTCTTTTCAGAAACCCCTATGCGATTATGCAGTACGCGGTCAACGGTTGCAATGGACACGTTAGCGCGTCGGGCAATTTCTTTTACACCAAAGTGTGTATTTTCTTTTTCCATCTGGATTTGTGGTGGTTTGAAGAGTGGTGTTTAGAGGAGGTCGGCTGATTCTCAATATCAATTTTAAAGTAAGGCAAATTTAAATTGTTTTACCAAAGATGAAAGGTGGATCATGGATATATCTATCAACCTTGTAATAACGTACCGCCTGAAATACGCATT
>CALGRQ010000322.1 GCA_937880795.1 uncultured Dyadobacter sp.
TAATTTAAGTACATAAAGTCCAACTAATCACTGTTCTAAAAATGGGAAGCATACAGCATAAAAAAAATAACACATCAATTTTAAGCGGTCTCACCACTGAACAAGTCCTACAATCTCGCAGTGTCCATGGAGAGAACAAAGTGGAAGACAAAAGTAAAAACGGCTTTTTGACAGCAGTTTCAGGCTTAGTAAAAGAGCCGATGCTGATACTTCTGATCGTTGCGGCGACCATTTATTTTCTGACAGGTTCTCAGGGAGAAGCTTTGTTTATGCTTGGTGCCATTATTGTTATTTCTGCTATTTCAATTTACCAGGATACCAGAAGCCGTAATGCACTTGCCGCGTTAAAAATACTCACACAACCCAAATGTAGAGTCTTCCGAAATGGTGTTGAAGTCGACATACTCAGGGAAGAAATTGTAATCGGCGATTACTTGATATTGGAGGAAGGAGATAAAATTCCTGCCGACGCCTCCATTTTAAAAGCGCATGACTTCTCCGTGAACGAATCCATTCTGACGGGTGAATCGCTGGCTGTAATCAAAAATGACGCCGGAACTGAAATTTTCCAGGGAACACTAGTTACAAGCGGCAGGGCTGTTGCTGGAATCTCTGCGATTGGTGACAAAACAAAGCTGGGCAAAATCGGAATAAGCCTCGAATCGATTGAGCAACAGCCTACCCCACTCCAGATACAGATTACCAATTTTGTCAAGAAAATGGCGATCATCGGCGGCATTGTTTTCCTGATCGTTTGGGGGATCAACTACATTCGCACACAGCAGTTTTTAGAAAGTCTTTTAAAGGCCTTAACGCTTGCGATGAGTATTTTACCGGAAGAAATTCCGGTGGCATTTACAACATTTATGGCTTTGGGTGCGTGGCGGCTGATGAAAATGGGAATCATCGTCAAACGGACCCAGACCATTGAAACGCTCGGAAGTGCCACGGTAATTTGCACAGACAAAACCGGCACCATCACAGAGAATAAAATGAAACTGGTCAGTTTATATGTGCAGGCGACAAATGCCATTCTACCGCTAGACAAGACGCTAACCGAAGACGGTCAAAAACTACTGGCAATGGCGATGTGGTCGAGCGAACCCGAGCCTTTCGATCCAATGGAAATGGCTTTGCATAATGCTTATGGAAAACTGGCCGCGGCAGACAAGAGAACGGATTTTAAGCTAACTCATGAATATCCGCTCGAAGGTAAACCACCCATGATGACGCACGTTTTCACAAATGCAGCAGGTGAGCGCATCATCGCCGCCAAAGGAGCACCGGAAGCGATTATGGCGATTTCCGGATTATCAGAAACCCAGAAAAGTGAAATACTCAATGCGATCAATGAACTTGCTGCCAAAGGTTACCGGATATTAGGAGTTGGACAAAGTACATTTTCAGGTGATAAATTTCCCGAAAAACAGCAGCAGCTTTCGTTTCAATTTCGGGGTCTGGTGGCTTTTTACGACCCTCCAAAAGCTAACATCAGATCGGTTTTTGAATCATTTTATAAAGCAGGCATCCAGGTAAAGATCATTACCGGTGACAATGCAGCAACGACACAAAACATTGCCCGCCAAATTGGATTCAAGGGATCTGAAAACGTTTTGCTGGGTGACGAGTTAGTCGCAATGGACGACGTTACCTTACAACAGAAGGTAATGCAGACTGGCATTTTTGCAAGAATGTTTCCGGAAGCGAAGTTAAAGGTAGTCAATGCACTTAAAGCACAGGGTCAGATTGTGGCCATGACCGGCGATGGCGTGAATGACGGTCCGGCATTAAAGGCCGCACACATTGGGATTGCCATGGGTAAAAAAGGTACAGAGATCGCCAAACAAGCGTCTTCATTGATTCTGGTAGACGATGATCTGGCTAGAATGGTGGATGCCGTAGCTATGGGACGCAAAATATACATTAGTCTTAAAAACGCAATCCGCTACATTATTTCCATACACATCCCAATTATTCTCACCGTTTTCATTCCATTGGCGCTAGGCTTGATCTATCCTAATATTTTCACGCCGGTCCATATTATATTCTTCGAACTGATCATGGGCCCGACCTGCTCGATCATTTATGAAAATGAGCCGATGGAAAAGGATCTTCTACTTCAAAAACCAAGGCCGTTTACATCTACTTTTTTTAGCTTAAAAGAGCTTTTTGTTAGCATTTTACAGGGCATTGTAATCACAGCCGGAATGCTGCTGCTCTATCAGTATGCTGTGATGCATTCCTATGATGAAGCACTTACCCGGTCCATGGTATTTATTGGACTTCTGGCCGCAAATATTTTCCTAACTCTGATAAACAGATCGTTCTCGCACTCCATTTTCACCACATTGCGCTACAAAAACGATCTGGTCCCGATGATCATTGGCATTACGATCCTGCTTTCAGTTCTCATATTTATTATACCAGGCGTCAATCGATTTTTTAGTCTCCAAACAGTGAATCTGAGTCAATTGCTGATCAGCATCAGTGCCGGATTTGTGTTTACAATCTGGTACGAACTGGTTAAATTTTATGATCGGAAGCTTGGTAAAACTGTTATCGAAAAGGCACAGCCGGAAGACGATGATACAATTCATTAATGCAAGTCATACCATTTAACCGTTATATAATGCCTCAGGAAACTAAAATTGCTTCCATCACTGATATAACCCTTTCTCCAAAACCAGGCAAAACATATTGGAAAAATTCCAGTCGGGAATGGAGGGAAGAGTTTATTTACTTTTTAATGGTCGACAGGTTTCAGGATGATCTGGACAGAAAGCCTGAAGCAACAGAGGCACGGCAAAGCGGTTTTGGAAACAGCGAACAGCTACAAAAAATATGCGGCGGCACTTTGAAAGGCATTACCAATCATCTGGATTATATCAATGACTTAGGCTGCACTTCTCTTTGGTTAAGTCCGGTATTTGAAAACAATCCTTGGTCTTACCATGGTTATGCGATTGAAAATTTTCTAAACATCGATCCGCGTTTCGGCACAAAACAGGATCTGGCTGATCTGGTCGATGCCGCGCATGCGCTGGACATCAGGGTATTTCTGGACATAGTCCTTCATCATAGTGGGGATAACTGGTTTTATCCCAATGATGACAATTACTACTATAATCAAGGAGCTATTTTCCCGTTTGGAGGCTGGCGAAATGAGCAAACGCCCTCGCCCGTCGAGCTTAGAAATCCAGAGCTTTCTTCTCGAAAAGGCCAGATTCGCAACTTTGATAGTTATCCTGAAACACGGGAAGGTGATTTCATGACACTGAAAACTTTCAAAAATGACACTTCACCCGAAGCATTGTATGTGCAGCAGATGCTTACCAAAATACATTGTTACTGGATCCGGGAAGTGGATATCGACGGGTTTAGGATCGACGCTGTAAAACACATGGGTGATGACTTCGTCAGCCAGTTTTGCTCGCATATTAGGGAATACGCCTACAAACTTGGCAAGCACAATTTCTTTTTATTCGGAGAGCTCGTCGGGCCGGAAGAAATGTACAACGCTTATATTGGGCCAAAAACGTCCGTTGTGGTGGAAGACAAAGCCATTTATTTCGGATTGAATTCGGTACTTGATTTTCCCTTGTACCACATTCTTGCCGATGTCATTCACGGCGTCTCTACCCCTGACAAGCTCATAGACAGGTACGAATCACTCCGAAAAAATACGATGAACCGGGGCGGGTTTGGCGAGTTTCTGGTCACGTTTATCGACAATCATGACCAGGTTGGACAGACATTCAAAAAACGGTTTGGCAATGGCGCTACTGAAAATCAGATCATTGCAGGCATTGGCTTTCTATTATGCGCCCTGGGAACACCCTGTATCTATTACGGCACTGAGCAGGGTTTTGATGGATCCGGCGATGGTGATTTCAATATCAGAGAAGCGATGTTCAGCCTGGAAGATCCCGCCTTGAATGCATTAAACAAGTCAGCGCGGATTTACAAAGAAATCGCTTTCATTGCGGCCTTCCGAAAACAAAGCCCGGTTTTGAAATTCGGACGAATGTACATGCGCGAACTTTCCGATGACGGAAAAACTTTCCATTTGCCCATATTCAAAAAGTGCCTGCTGGCCTTTTCAAGAGTACTTTACGACCAGGAAATTATCGTCGCCTACAACAGCTCGCTGACCGACCAAGACGAAGAGTACATACTGGTGGACCCAATGCTAAATCCGGAGGGAAGTAAATTCAGATTTATCTATGGGCAGTCAGGACACATCAGTGTACTGCGCAATGAGGAAGGAAACCGGCATTTTATCAAGCTTAAACTGGAACCGGCTCAATTTGTGATTTTGGGGAATTGGGACGGCGAAGGATAAGTCTTATTTAGGGTTGTGGGTATTAAAATCGATATAAACGAGCAAAAGATCATTGTGATGATGATGATTAAGTTGTTGGCGAAAAGTAAAAGAAAATCTATACTAAATTAGTATTTTTATATATTTTTCATAAATAGTACATAAATAGATAAAAATACGATTAAATCTTTGCATATTAGCTCCTGATAGCTAACGTTAAAATATAAAACCCTCAAACATCAAAGCTAATCTATGGAGTTAACAATTACGAATTGCAACAATATCGACAGTGGTAGAATTGAAATCATTGAAAATAAACTAAATATTAAATTTGGAATTAATGGTACCGGTAAAAGTACAATCACAAGAGCGATTAAATATAGCATAGATTCTCCCGAATCATTAAAAGAACTAACACCCTTTAAACATAGGAAAGCAGAAACTCTAATCGTTCCAGAGGTAATAATGAGTGAAGAGCTTAAAAGTGTTCTGATCTTCAATGAAGAGTACCTAAATCAATTCCTTTTCAAAGAAGATGAATTGATTTCTAATAGTTATGAGATTTTCATAAATACCTTAGAATATAAAAATTCAACAGAACAAATAGAACAATTATTATCAGAAATAAAAAAATTTTTTTCTGATAATGAAGATCTAAATAAAACTATATCAGATTTTGAAAACTTATCAAAAAGTTTTACTACAACACAAACCGGACTATCAAAATCATCAGCATTATACAAAGGTCTGAAAGAGGGTAATAAAATTCAACATGTTCCCGATTCATTAAAAGGATACAGTAAATTAATTAAAGATAAAAGCTGTGTAAAATGGTTAGACTGGCAACATAATGGCGAACAGTTTCTTGAAATTTCAGACGACTGTCCTTATTGTACTTCTCCAACAACTGAAAATAAAGAAAAAATAAAATCTGTATCAACATTTTATGACAAAAATGTAATAAAAAATTTCACTATTATTATTGAAGCACTTAAAAGTTTGGGAGAATATTTTTCAGAAAGTTCTAATTCAACGCTTCAAACTATAACGGAAAAACAAACAGGACTAGAAGAATCTGAAATGAACTACATTGTTGCAGTAAAGCAACAAATTGACGATTTTTTATCAAAATTAAAAGCTCTAAAAAGCCTATCTTCGGTTAGTTTTAGTGAAAATGAGCAAGTTGAAGAAAAATTAAAAACCTTGAAAATTAATATTGAATTATTTGATAGATTTAAAGCAGAAAAAACTACTTCTATAATCGAATCACTAAACGGTTCACTTGATACGTTACTCGAAAAGGTTGGTCAATTACAAGGTGAAATCAATAAACAAAAAATTCTAGTCAAAACTCTCATAGAGAAACACAGGAAAAGTATAAACTCATTTCTAACAAATGCAGGTTATAAGTACACTGTTGAAATAGAAAATGACAATTCAAATAGTTATAAACTCCTACTACGACACATTGAATCAGATGGGTTAATAAATGGAGGTAAACAACATTTGAGTTTTGGAGAAAAAAACGCGTTTGCTCTCGTCCTATTTATGTATGAAGCCCTGTATAAAAAGCCCGACTTGATAGTTCTTGACGATCCAATATCTTCTTTTGATAAAAGCAAAAAATATGCAATTATGCACATGTTATTTAGGGGAAAAAGTGGGGAATGCTTTTTAAATAAACGTGTTCTAATGCTTACCCATGATCTTGATCCAGTTATTGACACAATAAAAGTACTCAAAGAATTTAATAATCTATGTGAAGCAAATTTTCTGACAACTAAAAAGGGGATTCTAACAGAAAAAAGAATTAAAAAGCAAAATATATTGTCATTTGCTCAAATTTGTAAAAGTGCGTTAGATTCAAATTTAGACGAAATTATTAAACTGATTTACTTAAGACGTCATTTTGAAATAATTGATGATTTAGGAAATGAATATCAAATTCTTTCAAATCTATTCCACAAACGAAAAATAGAAGAATGCAAAGACCAAAGAAAGGAAATTGGAAACGATTTAATGTCAAATTCTGATTTTAGTTCAGGGTTAGCTAAAATTCAGGTATTAATACCCACATTCGAATATCAGAAAAATTTATCAAAATTAAAAGATTTAAATACCCTAAAAAATTTATATAAAAATGTAGAAAATAGTTACACAAAGTTGAATATATTTAGACTAATTTATGATGAAAAAATCTCTAAAATACCGAGCGTATTAAGAAAATTTATTAATGAAACATTTCACATCGAAAACGAACTTATTTGTCAACTAGACCCCAACCAATATGATCTAGTTCCTGACTTTATCCTAGACGAATGTGACAAATTTATTTCGGAATAATATGATACGATCGTTTACTTTTACCTACACTTTATGGTTTTTTTACAGAGATTTTATTTCTTAATTGAACTTTCTATCTAGTATAAAAATTTATTGTTGGATAACGATTCAACTAAAAACTTCTGTTCTTTGGAAAAACTAACTCATAACGATGTAAATGGCAATATCAGACAGGACAAGAAAAAGTCTTTGGGCTAAATCAGGCAATAGATGTTCGGTATGTAAGACTGAACTATTCTCGAATAAGCATGATTCCGAAGAATTTAATATTGGGGAAGAATGCCATATAATTAGCAGTAAAATCACCGGACCTAGACATAAGCCAGATATTGTTGATTATGACTTATTTGATAATCTAATTTTGTTATGTAGAAATCACCACCGTGAAGTTGATGAGCTGACCGATACTTATACAGAAGAATTGCTTAGGTATATAAAACTAAATCACGAAAAATGGGTTCAGTCAACGATCAACAATGGGGTAAACTAAAGAAAGGGAGAAAAACCGTCACGACTTTTGCGTAGGTTTTTTCTCCCGGGATAATTCGGTACACTCAATTCTAAGCGGCTGATCTCTGGACGTTGATCAAGAGGATCTGGCTGTCCGAAATGCTACATGGCGATCACATACATTATTGAACCTTTACCTTGACTTTCGAAAATACGTAAAAAGTTTCCGTTGCAATTTGCCGGCAGCGTTCGTCATATTTGGCCGTTTCCTGTGGTTTTCCGTCAAATTCTTTTGGATCGTCATAAGGAATAGCCACCCGCGAAGAAGCTCCTTTAACGACAGGGCAAGCATTGTCTGCCTGGGAGCAGGTCATGATTGCACAAAAACCATTTTGAGGGTTGCTGGGATCATCATATTTTTTTGAAAATGCCTTCAATGGTTCTGCATCCATAGCGTATCCCACTTCATAAAGAGGGTTTTTGTCTTCGGATGTTTTAGTGATCTCAAATCCAGCCCGGGTGCATGCAGCAACAGCTCTTTCGTTGAAGGCACTGGACTCAGTTCCCCCCGAAAATGTTTTAACCTTTGGAATATCATAGTAAGTAGCAGCTGTCGCAGCCCAAATCTGACCAAAATGGCTACGTCGGGAGTTATGTGTACAAATATATGTGAGTTGCACCGGCTCAGCTGAATTGACTTTATTCTGTATAAACAAGGTGATTTTGTCTAACTCTTCTTTTCTATCCTTAGGGATTTTTGAGAAATCAGATTTTACTTTGTTTATATAATTTAAAAGGGTTGGATTGATAGCTACCTTTTTACCCGGCTCATCAGCAAGAAGAATGGCAGTTGGGAACAACAATAAACATACAATCAGATTTAAAAGCTTCATATTGATTTAATTTGAAAATGCATCGATTCAATCGTAAATATACGATGAGAATTTTCATAAAGATAATTATCGTATTATTGCAATGAATAAAATTTACTTTATCTTTGACCCATGGGAGTTACAAAGACACAAGTATTCACGGACAAGCAGAACCGTATTGCAGATCTGGCCAAGGCGCTGGCGCATCCGGCACGGGTTGCTATCATTCAGCATCTTTTGAAAGAGAAATCATGTGTTTGCGGAGATCTGGTAGAAGTGCTTCCGCTTGCGCAGGCTACGGTTTCACAGCATTTAAAGGAGCTTAAAAATATTGGTATCCTACATGGAGAAATAAATCCGCCCCGTGTTTGCTATTGTATTAATGAAACCGTTTGGCAGGAAGCAAAAGCTATTTTTGGCGAAATTTTGGAACCGGATGTTGCAGTAGCTTGCTGCAATTAAGTATGTGGGCAAATTATTTTTATTATTTGTTTAATCGTAACATAGCAATGAATAACTTAAATCCAATGAACTGGCAAGCCTTCAAAAGCACGCTTTTGGAAAATCCGGATAAAGTCCTCCAATTCCAATACGGCGAAGGTCAGTATGTAGATGCATCATATCATATTACCGAGATCAAACAGGCTCCGATTGTATCTGTCGATTGTGGTGGGGTGATGAACAGTTGGACGGAAATCATTGTGCAGCTCTGGGAGCCATCGGTAGCAGAGACTGAACGTGCCATGAAAGTAAGCAAAGCACTTTCCATCATCAGCCTGGTAGAAAAATCGCTTCCACTTAATCCGCTGGGCGTGGTCAAAATAGAATTTGGTAACTCAAAGTTTGCTACCCGCCAGATGTACCCTTCTGAATTTATAGCTGAAGGTGATTCCTTTACTGTTAACCTGGCCGCTGATTTTACCCAGTGCAAGGCAATAACCAGGGGACAAAGCTGTGGTACTACACCTTCCGGTGAAGAATGCTGCACACCTTCCAGCAAAAAGGAAAATAGCGTTGCCAATTGCGCCGCCTGCGCCGCATTCCCCTTGAAATAGTCGGTGAGGTGATTTCTTAAA
>CALGRQ010000323.1 GCA_937880795.1 uncultured Dyadobacter sp.
CCTGGCGACGCAACTGGTATGTTTGCACTGGAATCAGCAATGGATGAGCTCGCCTATTCCATGGATATAGATCCTTTGGAATTCAGGATCCGTAATCATGCCCAGTTAGATATGGAGCGTAACCTACCCTGGTCCGCAAAAGGACTTTTGGCATGTTATGAAAACGGTGCAGCGAAATTTGGCTGGAAAAATCGGTCTCTCAAAGCACGATCCATGACGCACCAAGGTATGCTGGTTGGATACGGTATGGCCTCGAGTTTATACGGTTATCACCGGCACCCGAGCAGGGCTGGTGTATTACTCCAATCCGATGGATCCATTGTGGTGCAAAGCGCCACCATGGATATAGGACCCGGAACAGGCACGGCCATGACACGTATAGCCGCAAAGGTACTGGGCGTCAGTCCTAAAAAAATACGTTTCGAATCGGGGGATTCCAGTTTACCCGATGCCCCGGGACAAAATGGTTCCTCCACAATTCCCAGCGTTGGATCGGCCGTGCATGTGGCCTGCGAAACCTTGAAAAAGAAGCTGGCTGAACTGGCACGTGCGATGCCAAATCCGGATACTGCCTCTTATACCGACATTTTACAATACCATCATTTGCCCCATCTGGAAGTCACCGAAGAATCCAAGTCAGGGGCCGAACGCGATCAATATTCCATGTATTCCTTTGGATGCCATTTTGTAGAAGTTCATGTGAGCCCCATAACTGGCGAAGTGACCGTTAAGCGGGTGGTAACCTGTGCCGATGTTGGAAAGATTATCAACTATAAAACAGCCCGAAGTCAGTCTATAGGTGGTGTCGTGGGAGGCATCGGTATGGCCTTAATGGAAGCCGCTGTCATGGACCACCGCTATGGACGGTACGTCACGCAGGATTTTGCCCATTACCATATACCCGTACATGCAGACATTCCCCAAATTGATGTGATGTATATAGACCAGGCCGACACGTATGCCAATCCAATCGGTGCAAAAGGATTAGGTGAAATAGCCATCGTAGGTGTAGCAGCTGCCGTAGCCAACGCCGTTTTTCACGCCACAGGTAAGCGCATAAGAGAATTACCGATAACGGTGGAGAAGTTGGTTTGAGGTGAGGAGTTGTTCGCATTTTATAGGCGCTAAATTGACTCCACGCCCAATAAATTTAAAAATAATAACAAAAAAAATAAAAATTTCACAAAACACACAAGGGTTTTGAGGTGGAAATGTACTCTTAGTAGTAATATATTTTCACAACTGCATGGCTCCTAATAATACGATAAAATATAACTCGGCTTTGGACGAACCGTCA
>CALGRQ010000324.1 GCA_937880795.1 uncultured Dyadobacter sp.
TTTTATGCCTAAGTATATAGTTTTTCGCGAATAGCCTGAGTTATCCTGCTGAGGTTTTTTTCGCTCAAATTTGACCCAGAAGGCAAGCAAAGTCCACGCTTGAACAATAATTCTGCATTTTTACCGCCGAAGTACGGAGCGTCTTTATACACCGGTTGCAAATGCATGGGTTTCCACACAGGGCGCGATTCTATATTGTGAAGGTCGAGATGTTTTCGAAGTTGTTCGGGGCAGGTATCTATCAAGTTTGGATCCATCGTTATTGCGGTAAGCCATCTATTGGAATGTGCATTTTTCGGTTCTATTTGAAACCCTATACCGGGGATGGAAGATAAATTGTTGTAATACCAATCATAGTTTTTCCTCCGTTGTAGAACACGGTCTTCTATTACTTCCAGTTGTCCACGTCCTATGCCGGCGCAAACGTTGCTCATGCGGTAGTTATAGCCAATTTCTGAATGCTCATAGTGAACAGCTTGGTCACGTGCTTGCATCGCCAAGAAATGGGCTTTATCTATATAATCCTTATGTTTTGATAGTAATGCGCCTCCTCCCGAGGTCGTAATGATTTTATTACCATTGAAGGATATAATGCTCATGTCGCCAAAACTCCCAACCTTTTTTCCTTCGTAAATGGAGCCTAAGGCTTCTGCGGCATCTTCAATGATAGGCACACCATATTTCTGAGATAGACATAAAATTTCATGTGTGAGCATAGGCATTCCATACAGATGAACACCTATAAGCGCCTTGGGTTTTTTGCCCTTTCTATCACAATTTTTTAAGGCCTCCTCTAGTGCATTAGGGCAAATATTCCATGTTGCCATTTCACTATCTATGAACATGGGTTTGGCGCCCTGGTAAACGATTGGATTCGCACTTCCAGCAAACGTTAGCGATTGGCATATCACCAAATCATCTCTTTGAACATTGAGTAAAACAAGCGCCAAATGAATGGCAGCTGTACCTGAGGATAGGGCCGCTGCGTGTGCAACGCCGGTATAGCGGGCAAGTTGTGCTTCAAAAGCTGTTAAGTGTGGTCCCGCGGGTGCTACCCAATTGTTGTCAAAGGCTTCTTGTATATACCTCATTTCGCGACCACTCATGTGTGGAGGGGATAGCCAAATTTTATCGGAGAGTGCCATATTTTGGTTTTTATGATTCGTGCTGGATTTCCTCTTACCATTTGCCCATCTCGCATGTCTTTTGTAACCACACTGCCTGCTGCCACCATGCAATTTTTACCTATATGGATATTAGGGACGACAATACTCCCTGCACCGATGAGGGTATTTTCTCCGACGGAAACATTGCCGCACAAAATAACCCCGGGAGCAATGTGCGCAAAATTTGCAATGGTGCAATCATGATCTATTTGAGCAGCCGTATTAATAATCACATGTTTGCCAATGATGCATCCACTTTGGATAATGGCCCCGTGCAATACAACGGTGCCAGGAGCTATGGACGCATCCTTTTCAACCATAGCAGATGGATGACAAATGGTACCAAAACTGTGGCTAATTTTTTGCGATAGGCTTTGGCGAACGACGTTATTTCCAATGGCAATAACAAGTTCTTCGTCTGGAAATGAGCTTGTGTGATACGCACCTTGGATGGGTAAATCCAAAATTTGACTTTTGGTTAGGTCATCATCAAAAATGGCCTGGATAGGCTGATGATTTGCGAGTAGACAACTGATAATAACCCTGGCATGCCCGCCAGCACCATAAATGATCATGACAAATGGTTTTAAGTTAATCTGTCATCAATACGTGGGATTGACCATATGGTCATACGGTTAGCCCTTAAACTTTTCAGGAATATCAGTTTCCTGCGTAGAATTGGAGGTTGAGTACAGCAATTTGGATATCGTTTTAGCCAGAATTTTTAGATCAAGGGCAAGGGATACATTACGGGTATACCAAACATCCATTTCTAACCTTTCTTTCCAATCAGTTTCATTCCTTCCATGAACTTGCGCCCATCCCGTAATACCAGGTTTCACCCGATGCCTTTCATTTTGCACAGGGCTATACAACGGAAGATATTCCATTAAAAGCGGTCGTGGTCCAATGAGGCTCATATGACCCACCAAAACATTCCAAAGCTGAGGGAGCTCATCCAATGACGTTTTTCGAAGGAATTTCCCAACTCTGGTTATCCTTTCGTTTTCTGTTTTTACACTAAGATCGGGCGAATTGCTGTCCCTCATCGTTTTAAATTTGATGATGGTGAACGGCAGACCATTTAGACCAGGACGTTGCTGAAGAAAAAACGGTTTTCGCTCACCGGATATGCGCAGTACCAGGGTTATTAAAATGAAAAGCGGGAATAGGATAATAAGTCCCATTCCCGCCCATATGAAGTCAAAAGTTCTTTTACCCCAGCTTCTATACATATTTCGCTAAAATAATTCAGGAAAACGTTCGGGATTGGCCTCGTGCATGATGCTATATACAGTTTCAATGATGTCATCCATATTGGGTTTTGTGAAATAATCACCATCCGATCCATAGGGGGGGCGATGATCTTTCGCCGAAATTGTGGTGGGAGCAGAGTCGAGCCAGCGATATGCATTTTGTTTTTCAACCACTTGTTGCATCATATAGGCCGAAGCACTGCCTGGCATATCTTCATCCGCGAAAATAACGCGGTTCGTTTTCTTAATAGATTCAACAATTCGTCCATTGATATCAAATGGCAATAGCGTTTGCACATCAATAACCTCCACATCAATGTCCAATTTTTGTAACTGGGTTGCCGCATCCATTACAATGCGGCACATCGATCCATAGGTTACAACGGTTATATCAGAGCCCTCTTTAAGAATTTCAGGTTCGCCGAGTGGAAGACAAATTTCACCTATATTGTCTGGTAAAACCTCTTTTTGTCGATATGAATTCAAAGGTTCAATCACCAGAGCGGGGTCGTCCCCTTTAAAAAGAGTATTGTATAGTCCGGCAGCTTGTGTAAAGTTTCTTGGCACGATCACATGCAAGCCGCGCAAGCTGCTCAACATCGTTCCGATGGGTGAGCCGGAATGCCAGATTCCTTCCAGACGATGCCCACGGGTACGAATGATCAGTGGAGCTTTTTGGCCCCCTGCAGTACGATAGCGCAAGCAGGCGAGGTCGTCGGTAAGTGTGGCCAGCGCGTAGTAGATATAATCAAAATACTGGATCTCAACAAGGGGACGCAAACCACGCATAGCCATACCTATACCTTGGCCAATAATCGTAGTTTCTCGGATACCGGTGTCGGTTATTCTGAGTTCGCCAAATTTTTCCTGTAAACCCGCAAGGCCTTGGTTTACATCACCGATCATTCCTACATCTTCGCCCAGAGCTACCACCCTTTCATCCTTTTCAAATAAAGCATTGAAATAGGCACGAATCACTTCACGGCCGTCTACTGTTGGACTATTTTCACTATATACAGCAGCAACAGGTTTAACCAAAAGTGGAGATTCGGGAGAATCGCTATACAGGTGCGTACCAAATCGATTGGCATTGTCGATCAGGCTATTTCTGAGAAAATGTTGTAGCTCACTTTTAGCCGCATGAGACTCACCGGACATGAGTCGTAAGGCTTTTCGAACGCTCCCAACCATATCCTTCCGAACGGGCAAATATGTTTTGGAGAGTTCCAGTACCAGGTTGCTTAATTCTGTGCCAACTGCACTTTGTTGCATTGCAGTTTGAAGCAACTGAATCGTAGCTAAGTATTCCTGATCTAATTCTTTGCGGTAAGCCTGCCAAGCAGTATTACGTGCTTTATTTGCCGTTTCTTTGGCTTCCGTTTCTATTTGTTCAAGTTCTTCTTCTGTGGCGTATCCATTTTGCAAAATCCAGTTTCGGAAGTGCTTGTTGCAGTCATGCTCGGCTTCCCATTGCAGGCGCTGCTTCGATTTATATCTTTCATGAGAACCCGAAGTAGAATGTCCTTGGGGTTGTGTCAATTCTATGACATGTACAAGAACAGGTACTTGTTCAGTTCTGCAAATGTGTGCTGCTCGCTGGTAGGTTTCCATCAGAGCAGGGTAGTCCCAACCTGCAACCGTCATAATCTCCATACCCGGTTCGTCGTCGGTACGTTGGAGTCCGGCTAGTGCTTTGGAAATACTTCCTTTTGTGGTTTGATATTCTACCGGAACCGAAATTCCGTAGCCATCGTCCCAAACTGAGGTGAGCAATGGGATTTGTAATACACCTGCGGCATTCATTGCCTCAAAAAACATCCCCTGCGAGGTTGAGGCATCTCCAATGGTTGCAAATACAATTTCGTTACCCTGTCGGGTGAAATTGGTCAGGTGCTGAATGTCTTTATTTTGCCGATATAATTTTGAAGCGTAAGCTAGCCCTACTGCACGAGGAATTTGTCCAGCGGTTGAAGAAATATCGCAAACGGAATTGTAAATTTTAGTTTGGTCTAGCCATTGGCCGTTTTCATCCAGCCATCGGGTAGAGAAATGTCCATTCATGGATC
>CALGRQ010000325.1 GCA_937880795.1 uncultured Dyadobacter sp.
AGGGAAATTTCTTGACAAGTAATTGTGAAGGAAGCACGCGATTTGAATTTATATGGCTAAACTAAGACATGAATTGCGAAAATCAAAGTCTATATGTGGTTACTAAAAAATCCTATGATTAAATTGGACTTTAGTGGCATAAATCTATATATTAGTTTCAGAGTTCACTTACACCCAATAACCTGAACGTTTTATGCAAGTATTTCAAGTAATGGGCAAAAAGCCCGTCAATGCATTGTACTCGGTTTCGCAAAACAATACAGTTTATGAAGCGCTGGTGCTGATGGCCGAAAAGAATATTGGAGCTGTTCTTGTGCTGGAAGGAGAAGAATTGATTGGGATTTTCTCTGAGCGCGATTATGCACGTAAGGTTATATTGCAGGGCCGGGCATCTCGCGATACCATTATTCGGGATGTCATGACGAGTAAGGTAATCACCGTGGAAACGGATCAGAAAATTGAGGAGTGTATGCAAATTATGTCTGATAAGCATATCAGGCATTTGCCGGTGAATAAGAATAATAAACTTGTCGGGATTATATCGATCAATGACATCGTGTCTGCCATCATTAGAGAGCAAAAGGACCATATCAAGTCACTTGAAAGCTATATATCGGGTAATCCCTTAGCATAGATCTCTATATTTCTCGTAGAAACTTTTTTTTGGAGCCATATATTTGAGCCAGATTCGTTAAAATGAGTCTGGTTTTATATATTATATTGCCAAATGTATAGGGTTGCGTATCTTTGCCCTCCCAAATTAGATAACGTTTGAAAACAATTAACGATGCGGTGAAAGTCGCGTACGGGAATCAGCTCCGAGTAAGGGTCTGTGGAATCTGTATCAGAGACCATAAAATTTTACTCGTCAATCATGCCATGCACGGGCCGGGGACCAGTTTTTGGGGTCCACCGGGTGGAGGCGTGGAATTTGGGGAAACTGTTGAGCAGGCGCTGACAAGGGAATTTGATGAGGAGGTGGGACTTGGAATAAAGGTTGGAGGATTACTCTTCGTTCAAGAATTTATACAGAGTCCTTTGCACGCGTTGGAGTTGTTTTTTCAGGTGGAGGCATTTTCAGGTGATTTGAAGATTGGAGAGGATCCTGAGTTTTCACAGGAAGATCAACTGATTAAAGAGGTAAGATGGATTGGCCTGGGCGAATTACAATCTTTACCAGATAGCTCTAAGCATTCAATACTAATTGGTTTGAAGGATTTGGATGAATTGCTCAACATAAGGGGACTGCTGCAAAGCAACATATTAAATAATTAAGACAAGCTAAATAAGAATTTTGTGACACACTCCGATAACCAGTCGATTGAAGTGATACCAACCTTATTGGTTGGAGATAGCTCATTTGGTTCCGAGATGATACCATTGTGTACACTTTGTATTGAAGTGGATGAAAGGCGTATTCGCTTCTGTATTGTCAGAGATGAGAATATGGAATGTATTTGGCTTGAAGATTATAGCTTTGAGAAAGCACTAGGACAGGCAGAGGTATTTGAAAGGCTTAAGAAAATATTTACGGGGCATTTGCTATGGTCTTCCAATCATTGGAAAAACGTTAGAATCTCCATCAATAGTCATGCATTTAGTTTGATTCCCCGCTCCGTTTTTGATAAGGAGTCGGTTAAGAATTATCTTGAATTTGCACTGGGAGATTCGGTGCCATATAACGAAAGGGTGTTGAGTCATCAGCTACCTATTGTTAATGCTTACAATGTTTTCAGTATACCCGACTTGTGGTATGATTGGATGATTAATCATTTTCAGCATTCAAGTATAACGTTTTACCATTTGACAAGCCCGCTTATTATAGGCTCGTTGGTAAGTCATGCAGAACACGATGAGGTTCGCATCGTATCTGCCTATTTTGAAAAGGACTATTTTACATTGAGTATTAGCGAGGAGTCGAAACTAATTCTTTGTAATCGTTTTAGATTTACCCAATTTCAGGAACTGGTATATATCATTCTGTTTACACTCAATCAGTTGAATATTCAACAGGATGAGGTTAAACTTTTAGTATATGGAGAGATTACTCCGACGTCCGATTTGTATATGGAGTTAGCGAAGTTCTTTCCCAATATGCAGACCGGGTCAGGACCAATGACTTTAAAATACAGCCCGCAGTGCAGTGAAATTGCAGGGCATCGTTATTTTGCATTGTTCAATACATACCTTGTTTCCTCCTGATTGTTATAAATATCAACGTTGTCTTTGAGTGACTTCACTAAACTTTAAACTTGCTTTATGAAGCGTATTGCGTTATTCCCAGGATCATTTGACCCCTTTACAAAAGGTCATGAGGACATCATTCTTAGAGGGCTTAGGGTTTTTGATGAAGTGGTGATTGGTATTGGAAATAATGCAACCAAAAAAAGGTATTTCCCACTTGAGGTGATGAAGGAGCTTATTGAGCGGACGTTTGAAGGTCAGAAAAATGTTAAGGTTATAACCTATGATGACTTGACGGCCAATATAGCCAGGCAACTTGGCGCTACGTTTTTATTGCGTGGCTTGCGGAATACCACAGACTTTGAATACGAGAACGGGATTTCGCAGGTCAACCGATATGTATATGAGGAGATTGAAACGGTATTTTTGATTACTTCTCCTCATCTGGCACCTATCAGTTCAAGTATTATTAGAGATTTACATCGCTATGGACAAGATGTGGATGATTTTCTTCCGTACTCACTTTCAGAGTTGAATAAGTTAAACAAAGAGATATAATACTACCAGGTAGTATAAAAAAGCCCGAAAGCGATTTAACGTATTCGGGCTTTTTCATGTATAGGCAATTCCTATAGTTCATTAACTCCCTGTAGCTTTTTTAAGCTGTCGACTACATAGCGAATTGAACTGAAAGAATTAACAAGAATGGCTTGTCCTTCTACTTGACTAAGCCAGCTTAATTTTTCTATTTGTTCATCGGCTTGGGGGCTCATACATGAGTCATCGGTACAATCCAAAACATACCACTTCGTCTTTTTTAGAATACGACTGTTGTTTAAACTGTATGTATGCCATGTGGTACATATTTTATCGCGAATGATTGCTTTAACACCTGTTTCTTCCTCAATCTCCCGAATAGCGGCTACTTTTGAGTTTTCGCCTTTGTCGAGTTTTCCTTTAGGTAAGTCCCATTTTTTTCTTCGATACATAAAAAGCCACTTGTTGTCCTTTACCACAACTCCACCTGCGGCTTTAATGACTTTAAACATGCCTTTAATTTTATCTTCAACCTCCGATTTTTCTCGTGTAACCATTGTTACCGAAAGTAAATCGCCGGGCATTTCCTTCTCAAGAATATTGATTGTTTGTACGGCTGTTGCGGCTGTTGT
>CALGRQ010000326.1 GCA_937880795.1 uncultured Dyadobacter sp.
CCCTCATGATAAAAAAGTGTTTTGGGAATCCGTGTCGATTCAATTATTGCTAGTCTTTTTGTACTTTCGATTGAGCCACGAGTTTGCCATATTTCAATTGCTTGCGTTCCCCCTCCGCGTATAAAATATAACGTTCCATTATTATGGACTACCATTTGATCATCCATCACCAAATTCTTCCCAAGGAAAGCAGTTCCCTTTGCCGTCCCATCTGTGCTCAGATAGATACTTTCTCCATCCCTGTGATATCTAATAATTTGTATATTTCCCAAATCGATGATTCTCGGGGAATCCATTATCCATTCCATGTTCAAAAGTTCGGTTGTTGTTGCGGGTGAACTGGTTGTCATCCAAAGCTTTCGATCATCAGTTTGTACATAAATTCTATTTTTTGCCACAAGTATATCTCTCGGATGTGACCCACCAGTGCCTGGCGACAAATCATTGTGAATTCCTGTACCTGCTACTGTCCCATCGCTGGACCATAATTCATCACCATGAGTTAAAGTCCAATGCAAGTTATACTCCCTACTATTGAAAAAAACCCTTTCTCCATTCGAAACCAAATCACCAATTAATTCAAAACATACTGGAGCGTTCGAGGCGCTTCTGCAACCCAATCCGATTACTCCTTCCGGAGTCCCGTCAGTGCGCCACAGTTCCTTTGCGAAAAGCTCCTTACCGTCATCATCAACATACGCTACTCTTTTATAAAAAAAAACGAACTTACTTGTAGTGACAAATGGAGTTGAAATATTAGTTTCAAACGCTATCGTTGCTTTATTTCCAGCTTCGTTAGTGACATATACTACGCCATGGTCGTAAAAAAAAAGGCGTTCATTTGCTATGCCAATTAATTTACTGAATCCCCCAGATACTGTCGCAATCAGTCCTTCATGAATTTTTTGTGTTCCAGCTTCTGTTCCATCACTGCTCCATAATTCGCTCCGATGGAGAGTTTCACTTGCGGTTGTAGTCACTTTCCGAATCTGAAAAAATAATTTCTCTCTAAAAACAATCACAAATTGAACATTGCAACCTTCCTTGCTCGCACCAGCAACAATATCTTTCACCATGTAAGTGCCAGAATATGAGCCGTCACTAACCCAAAGCTCGTTCCCGTGTATTCCGTCATTTGCAAAAAAGAACAGCTTCCCGTTCACATTTGTCAAAAATTCTGGATTGGAATCGCCATATCCGGAACCTTGTCCAATATTCTTTACAATAGCAGTTCCCCGTGATGTCCCATCTGTCGTCCATAGCTCTCTTCCATCCAGACCCCTAGCAGTAAAATAAAGAGTCTTTCCTATCGTTATGAAGTTGTTTGGTTCGGAGGAATTTTTTCCAGGCCAAACATCCTTTAAAATGGTTGACTTTTGACCATATCCTAAGGAACAGGTTAGCAGCATGTAACAGACTATAAATATATAGTTTCGTGTAATGTTACCGCTTTTTATTACAAGAGCATTGCCCTTAGTATTTGTGGTTATTTCTCGACGGGAATCATTACCTATTTCTTCAAAAATGTTTAACACCACTTTTGTTAGTATATCGATTCCCATTGATAGATGATAAAAAGTTTGGTTTTTGATTAAAGAGGTTCAACTGAGTATAATGCATAGACAGAACTATCTATAGTGCCCCTAGCATCAATACCGCTAAGATTGACCTACAGAAATACGAATCAATGTACTCCTTGTAAAGTTCTTCATTTTTGATCCGTAGTGCAATGAAAACAGATATATTTTCAAGACTCTACAAAATTCAAAGAAACATGAAATATTATTAGGCCAGAGCATTAAACTAACTGTGTAAGTCCGTGATAAAACTTATCCACCCAAGCGCTATGTCCAAATGAATGAGTAAATCCAAACGGCTCATTGCATTTTTAATCTTTTGAAAACATCTCTGGGATCGGCTTCCTCCATCAACGGGAACACGTAGTCATTGTAAACCTTCTTAGCCTCAATATAGAGGTTAAGGATTTTGCAGGCTTGTTCCTGAATTTTAATGCTGACTGGCGCCTTTGTTTTCCCCATCTCACAACAATATTGATGGTCCATAAAATAAGACCACCTCAGAACGATTAGGTCCAAAACACGTTCACAGCGAAGTAAAAGGTCATCAACCGATTACCCCAGACATAGCCCTTCGGCTTGCCTAAGCGTTTAAAACGAGCCCGAAATTATGGTTAAATTTGCAGCATAACTTTAATTTACGTCAGGTAGACAATATTTAAAGCACAGCATTTTACTCCCAGGGCATGAGTTGAGCTTTCAAAATAAGAAGGCTTCGCGCTAATGAGGTAACAGTCACTATTAACTTAGTCTTTATTGCCATGGGATATAATTGTCGTCATGGCAGCTTTGAACCGGATTTACCACTCCCTGGCTTGTCTGGGTGTATCTGCCCTCCTGCTCGCGTCGTGCCTGCTGGGAGAGGATGACCTTGCGCGCGACAGTGAGTTCAACCAACGTACGCAGATCAATAATACCGCCTACAGCCTTTACCAGACTGCCAATAATATGGCTGGCTATTTGGCCGGAGAAAGCCGCCGACGCAAGGCACCTTTAAACGAAATCCCTATCACCCAACTGGCCACGACTGAAAAGAATGTGGAACCCACAGCTCCTGAAGGGGTCAAGGTCGTCAAGTGCGAAACAGGCATGCTAGGCGCAATGGTGTATTTCACCCAAGACCCGAAAGGTGTCTCTCCCTTGCGGCTCAGTGGCGCGACCATGGCAAGGAAATTATCTGAACGCCATGATGAAAGATATGTCGGATGGTACACCAACGGAAAAATCACCCTGCCCAAACTGGCAGAAGAAAAAGGTTGTACCGATGTTGAAGGCATTGTCGAGGGTTCCCCGATTTTTTTGGCTGGTTTTGCTTATGGCGGCGATGACGGCACCCCTATCGTTTTACCCGACCCGCATAAGGTCACCTGGCCTACAGTGGGAAAAGCAGTTACGCTGCCCTGTCCATCAGGTTTTAGCGGAAATATCACCCGAAAACAGGATTGCCGCCTGATCACGGATGAAAATGGCGGAGAAACGGAAGACGTGACATTCCGCACCGGTGTTGTCGAGATGGGGGAGGTGCAAGATCCCGGTTATGAATTAAAAGCCGTACGGAAAAAGAAAACCTGGGAGTGTGATCTCACTCAAAACAAAAGCGCTCCGCCAACTACTCATGAAATCATGAAGTTTTGCCGTAACGATGCCGATAACATGGAAAAACCGGATGACAATGTTATTACGATGACGGCGGATAGTTTTAAACAGATTCTGGAAGGATCTGGGCCTGGCTATTACACCTACTCTTGTCGCCAAAATGCGAATGGTTCCAATAAATGCGATGCCGCACCTTATACACCAACCTTGCCGGAAACAACCTTACGCTGCGACCGGAATCCTGTACCGGAACAGTATGTTATCAACCCTAAACTTCCGGTTGAGGTAGACGATTCCGGAAATGTAGTCAGCGAAACACCTGAAGCAGCAAATACAGGCGCAATCGCTGGAAACCGGGATTGCGGCAATGGTTGGACGGGCGACCTGATTGCAGGGTACGAAGTCCGTGCCTGTCAGCTCGTTAAAACTGTTGACGGCGTAGAGACACCGATCAAGCATGCGCAGACCATATATAAAATCGGCTATGTCGGGACACGCTGCAAGTCTCCACCAATAGAAGAGACCTATAATTGTCCTTATCCTTTGGGTGGTCAAATGGTTTTACGTGAAGAACACCACATGACGAAGCCACTTGCTTTACAACTCAAATCAGCACCACGTGGTGAATGGTCGCCGAGTATGATTCCTTATACTGGCAATATCAGTCCGGAGTCTGCAGATCGTGCGAATAATCAGGGGTATACGATTTCCAATGTTGATCTGACTGGAATGACTAATCCAGACTTTACACGTTATTTACAAGGTGCCATGGGCGCGGACATGCACAAGGATATTACCGGATGTAAATTCGCTGACCAAACTTGTGAATTTTTACCTGATTCAATCCGTTTGGGGATTATTTTTGACAGGTCATCAAGTATGACATGGGATACCCTTAATTCAGCATCGCAGCGTATGGAATGCCGTGCGTCAATTAGAGATATTTTTTCAAACCCTGGCATCGCCTGCATGCTCCTTAGTCTGGGAAGCGGCC
>CALGRQ010000327.1 GCA_937880795.1 uncultured Dyadobacter sp.
GGTTGAAACGTTACCGTGGTCGGGGTACATGGGTACCAGGTTGGTCGACGACGTAGTTAACATTGTCAGGAAAGGAAAAACTACTTTGCTTTTCACCAATACGCGCTCGCAAACCGAAATTTGGTACCGGGTTATCATAGAAAAGTATCCCGAATTTGCCGGCATTATGGCGTTGCATCATGCTTCTTTGGACCGAGAAATTCGGGATTGGGTAGAAGAAGCACTGCACAGTGAAAAGTTAAAGTTGGTGATTTGTACAGCCAGTTTGGATTTAGGGGTAGATTTCCGTCCCGTAGAAACAGTAATTCAAGTGGGTAGCCCTAAAAGTATTTCGCGGTTTATTCAGCGTGCGGGCAGGAGCGGTCATCAACCAGGCGCTGCCAGTAAAATATATTTTTGTCCTACCAATTCTTTGGAACTGATTGAAGCGGTTTCGTTACGTGAAGGGGTTGAGAAAAATATTTTAGAAGACCGGCCACCCGTTATACACGCCTTTGACGTGCTTGCGCAATGGATGATCACCCTGGCTGTGGGGGAGGGGTTTGACGAAGCGCAGCTTTTTGAAGAAGTTCGGGATAGTTATGGTTATCAATTCATCAACCGCCAGGAATGGGAATGGTTGTTGGGTTATATCACCACAGGTAGTGCTTCACTGACTGTATATGACGAGTATAAAAAAGTGGAGCGGGTAGACGGTTTGTACAAGGTAACCAGTCGAAAAATAGCTTTGCGACACGTGTTGAGCATGGGTACCATTGTTTCGGAACTCTCTTTAAAAGTAAAATTGCAGCACGGGAAATATTTAGGCTCGGTAGAGGAATCGTTTGTGACACGCATGAAGGCAGGGGATGTTTTTGTGTTTGCGGGCATGTCTGTTGAATTTGTCCGGATACATGAAATGACGGTTACCGTTAAAAAGTCGGTTGGAAAAAAGGGGGCCTTGGTGCGCTGGGCTGGTGGGAGGATGCCGCTTTCTTCCCAACTTTCGGCATTTATACGTGAGCGACTTGCCAATGCCATCGAAAATCCCTTAGAAGAAAAAGAAATGGCCAAGTTGAAGCCTCTTTTACTCCTTCAACAGGATCGTTCGATTATTCCAAATGAGGATCAGCTACTTATTGAGCAGACTGAAACCCGGGAAGGTCATCATATTTTTATTTTCCCTTTTGAAGGACGTCTTGTGCACGAAGGGATATCGATTATTTTGGCTTATCGATTAAGTAAAATCAGGCCCATTACATTTTCGGTTGCGATGAACGACTATGGATTTGAACTTCTCAGTGATCAGTATGTTGATATGGAGGCGGTATTGAGTGAAATAAACCTGTTTTCGACCGACGCATTGGTTGATGATATTTATCAGAGCGTTAATGCTACCGAAATGGCAAAGAGAAAATTCAGGGAGATTTCGGCCATTGCCGGTTTGATGTTTCAGGGATATCCGGGCAAGTATATTAAAGCCAAACAGTTACAGGCTTCGAGTTCGCTCCTTTTTACGGTAATGAGCAAATATGAAGATAATAACCTCTTGGTAAAACAGGCTTATCAGGAAGTTTTAACGTATCAACTAGAAGAAGTACGTATGCGAGAAGCACTGGCAAGGATTGCCTCGCAAAAAATTATTGTGAAAAAAACGAGCAAACCCACTCCACTTTCGTTCCCTATAATGGTGGATCGCTTGCGCGAACAACTGACTTCGGAAAAACTGGAAGATCGTATTCAGAAAATGATCAAACAATATAGTCATGCAGATTGAAATTCGGGGGCAACATTTTTTACTGCTTTCTCAGCGAGCCATCTTCTGGCAGGAA
>CALGRQ010000328.1 GCA_937880795.1 uncultured Dyadobacter sp.
TTTTGAATACTGCTATGGGTAAACCGCTTCCTGCTTACAATAGAGGCGCTTTGTATGAGGCCAAGAATGGGCGTATTTTATGGGTAGTGGCCAACACCGATCAGGAAAAACCACATAAAACGTCAAACCACCTTATTGTTTCAGAGGATAAAGGACTTACCTGGAAATATCAAAGTGCGGTTGCTGTTGACGAGAAAGTATCCTTCAACGAGACCTCGGTTTACGAAACGCCTAAGGGGGATATTGTCGCATTTATGAGAACTGCCAATTATGGAGATCAGGCTTGTATTGCCCGTTCGACGGATGGAGGTAAAACCTTTAAACCTTGGGAAAGCATGGGCTTTAAAGGACATCCGATTCAAGCTTTAAGATTACCCGACAACCGTGTTTTACTCAGCTACGGTTATAGACATGAGCCTAGGGGAATTCGAGCCCGAATTCTCAACGCCGAATGCACCGATTTTGCCACAGCCCCTGAGATCGTACTGCGTACGGACGGAGGCACCAACGACCTGGGCTATCCATGGGCGGTACAGCTGGATAAAAAGAGGGTGTTGGTAACTTATTACTTTAATATAACGGGTGGTCCTCAGCATATTGCTGGAAGTATATTGGAAATTGAATAGGGAATAAGGTCTGCAATTGACCATGAATAACTAACTAAATATTTTTTCTATATTCGACTGTTTACACACATTGAAATAGAAAAAATGCTGGTTAGAAAGAGTGTTTCATTGAAAGGCATTCTGGCCTTTGCCGGCCATCATTTTTGGTGGCTTATTTCTTATATGGTTATTGTTGCGGTACTTTTTAAAGTGCTCAACTGGCATTGGGTTTCCATTCCTTGGTTACCGGTTTCGTTGATTGGTACAGCGGTTGCTTTTTATCTGGGTTTCAAGAATAACCAGTCCTACGATCGGGTGTGGGAAGCCCGTAAAATATGGGGTGCCATCATCAATAGTTCCCGAACTTGGGGAATGATGGTTAATGCATTTGTGAAGCATGATGACCTAACTTCCGCCCAAATTCATGAAATAAAAACCCGATTGATTTACCGACACATTGCTTGGGTATACATATTCAGGGAACAACTTTTGGTGCCCACCCAATGGGAACACGTAAGCCTGAACCATATGATTGGCAGCATGGCCAAAAAGCGGAGGGAAAAATTTGGCGTGGGACAGTTCAAAGATTATCTGAATGAAACACAGAGAGCGCATTATTTCTCTGAGGCCGATCAATGGAAAAATGCAGCGAATAAGGCTACTCAAATCATCAATCTTCAATCGTTAGATCTGGCAAAACTGGAAGAGCATGAATCTTTGCATATGCGCCGACAACTTGATATGCAAAAGGTTTTGTCCGAGTTTTATGATCACCAGGGTAGGGCAGAGCGTATTAAGAAGTTTCCTTTACCCCGTCAATACGCCAGTTTAAGCTTTATTTTTACCTGTATTTTTATTTTTCTGCTACCGCTCGGTATGGTGGCAGAGTTTGACAAATTAGGCGAAGCAGGCGTTTGGATGATGATACCTATTGGGACGATTGCAGGCTGGATATACGTGGTGATGGAGCTTATTGGAGACTATTCGGAGAATCCTTTTGAGGGCTTGTGGACAGACGTTCCCATGCTCTCTATTTGCAGAACCATTGAAATAGATCTATTGCAAATGATAGGCGAAACGGATATTCCCAAGCCTGTTCAGCCCGTCAATGATGTTTTAATGTAAAAATGCACCTCATCACACAAAACATATGCACACGTTACTCCCCTTTTTTCTACTAATGATTGTGGCCATTGTGCTGCTGGAAATGTGGGCCACCAAATTGAAAGTAGCCTATCCGATTTTATTGGTACTGGCTGGTTTGGTAATCAGTCTCGTGCCCGGTCTTCCACTCATCAAAATTAATCCGGATCTTATTTTCTTTATTTTCCTGCCGCCCTTGCTATACGAGGCCGCCTGGTCCATTTCATTCAAGGAAATGAAAAAATGGTGGCGCATCATTGGTAGTTTTGCATTTTTAGTTGTACTCTTTACGGCTTTTGCCGTGGCAGTGGTTTCCAATCATCTCATACCGGGTTTTACCA
The DNA here is from genome assembly GCA_937880795.1 of uncultured Dyadobacter sp. Lineage (GTDB taxonomy): Bacteria > Bacteroidota > Bacteroidia > Cytophagales > Spirosomataceae > Dyadobacter. Next base: position 2,090 of record CALGRQ010000328.1, read on the forward strand.
TTGCATTAGGGTTTCTGTTGGGTGGTATAGTCTCACCTCCGGATGCTGTGAGCACGGGTGCCATCATGAAATTTGTAAAAATTCCCCGTTCAACTTCGACCATTCTGGAAGGAGAGAGTTTACTGAATGATGCCTCTTCCCTGATTATTTTCCGTTTTGCTTTGGTCGCAGTGGGGACAGGTCAGTTTGTGTTACAAGATGCTGCGTTAAGTTTTTTATGGATGGTATTGGGTGGAGCTGGCGTTGGACTGTTGCTTGCGTGGTTCTTTGTACAGTCGCACAAATGGTTACCAACCGATGCACCCTCCGATATCGCCCTTACGCTGGTTGAACCCTATATTTTGTATTGGGCGGCAGAACAAATTCATTGTTCGGGGGTATTGGCGGTAGTGAGTGGGGGATTGTATATGTCTTCCAAAAGGCTCATTTTCCTGAACAGTACCAGTCGTATTGGAAGTTACAGCGTTTGGGAAAGTTTTGTATTTATTTTAAACGGAATTGTTTTTTTTATCATTGGCCTCGATCTGCCCGAAATTGTGGGAGGTATTCGAGCAGATGGAATTCCCTTGAACACAGCCATTGGCTATGGTGTTTTGGTTACGCTGGTACTTATTGCTTCCAGGGTAATTAGCTCCTATACGGCTATGTTGGCCACTTTTATTTTCAGACCCAGCGTAGCTCCGCGGGCTTCTACACGCCGTAGACAGCTGATGATGCCCCTCATTTTAGGGTGGACGGGCATGCGGGGCGTAGTCTCGTTGGCGGCTGCATTGTCTATTCCGGTTACGCTGAGCAATGGCTCCGCATTTCCCCAGAGAAATCTGATCCTGTTTATCACCTTTGTTGTGATTCTGTTGACCTTACTGATTCAGGGTTTAACCTTACCCCTGATCATTACAAGAGGACGTTTGTTGGAAGACTTTATAGATCATGGTGCAGAGGAAGAGACGAGAAAAAGCATGAAACAGGGTTTAAAGCAGCATGTTTATGAGTTTTTGAAAACGAAATACGAAACCGATCTGATCGAACATACGGGTATGGAAAAGTTTGTGAAGCAATGGGAAGAAAGGGCCAAGGCAACAGATGATACCTGGATGAACGAGAAAACCAAAGTCATTTTTGTAGAACTGCTCGAAGTACAGCGAAGATATCTGGTTGAGCTAAACAAAGACCCCACAATTGACGAAGAGGTTATCCGCCAGCAACTATATCAAATTGATTTGGAGGAGGAGCGCTTAAGGGTTTTATAGGTGTTGTTTGGATTTTATTCGTGTCTTACTTAAATATTTACCCCGACTTCCAATAGGTGAGGTCGGGGGATTTTATAAACCTTTCAAAGAAGTGATTCTTGGGAAAGGCTAGGAAGGCTGAGCTTGTTATACGAAACTTTTACTGGTCAATAAACGTAGTTTTAGGATCATAGTTAGTTGGAACTACATCGAATGAACCCGTCTAGTCTAGCGAACAAAGGCCTTTCGAAAGCGCTAATAATCGTTACCCAATAGATTAATCAAACTGGATTATGAGTGATAGGCCAACTAATTCGGATTTTTTGTAACTAAGGCCCGAAAATAGCCCTTTTCAGAATATTCTAATCTTGGCCCAAACGGATTTATTTCCACCGACTTAAAATCTATATAACCATATAAACTATCACCTAAATTATACATAGGCTTGTCAAGTTTCAATTTTTGATAGATGACATTTTGGATAATCTCGTCCTCATCTTCCATGGAAATTTCGGTGAAATGATATCCCTCGGTGTAGAATTTTTGTTTTTTAAATCGGATTTGTAAACCTGATCCGCCAAATGGATCATTATAGCCAATAGCTATAACTAATTCTGTCGAGTCTTGAATGTACACTCTGCAATTATTCAATTTTGAATATTGATTGTCAA
>CALGRQ010000329.1 GCA_937880795.1 uncultured Dyadobacter sp.
AACAATGTATCTTATTTAGTACCATCATTTGCTTAAAATTTTACGCGATAAATATCAAACCATGTCAGGATTTGCCATGCCGTTTAGTGCATCTCGATCGAACAGGTGCCTAAACCCGGACGGTAAAAATTAAATTGAACATTTGGATGATCTGCCAAAACAGACATGGGCACACACGTATCCGGAATTTTATTTGAAATCATATAGGTTGTCAGTCGTTGGCCAAACGGATTATCATGCGCTCCGGCGTGCCATATCGATACTTTTTCGGTTTCCCATGTTTCCTTAGGCCCCACCGTAACAGCTTGCGTAGGTATTAAAGGCACATTTCCACCACAATGCAATCGTGAATTTTGCTGTACCGTAATCGGGTGCAGATCTAAAACGCGCGTGCCCAACTGCTTATATTCCTCAACGGTTTGTGGTGAATTTTGATACTGACCTTCTCTTTTAGGTGGTTCATTAAACGCCCAGTGCTTCACATCACCCTGTCCTCCTTGCATGATCAAACATTTTGCTTGCTTCCAGCTTTCTATAAAGGCCGATGTATCCGCTTTGGGAAAGTGCAGATTTCCCTCCGGCATTGCCAGTTTCTTATCAATGCGGTTGTAGCAAAGCGATTTAAAGGTACGTTGAAAAGACAGTGGGTGATCACCTGAGACTTCTTTGCCATCAACAACCCATTCGTCCATACTCCAAAAATGGGCATCACGCACGGAGATCTTCAACTCATTGATGATACGCGCTACCAATGGCAACTGCTCCGTGGGCCCAATAGGCCCGCACAACCCTACCGGATTGCTTGCAGTGGACTGCTTCCATGTATCTACGTATTCCAGGGCCTCGGCCAAATAAAACTCTTCTATTGTATCATAAAAAACCACTTTAAACCCAGGTCGGGATAATTTGATCATATCCTCGGGTGTCATGGCGGCTATCTTATCCGTCAATTTAGGATCTAGCTCCAGGGTGGTATAATCCCACCAGCCTGGTGCAATTGAACTTACTTTACGCATGATTATTCATTTTTAAAGTTTCATTCCTAGGCAGTCACATAGGAATCATTTAGTAAAACCAGATCATTTAGTGTTTGTAAAGGATTGTATCCTTCGTCCGAAAAACCGTAGTGTGAATGACGACGCCAACCTTCGGCATGGCGAAAAGCGCCTGACATGCCACCTACTTCCATGGAGAAATCTTCCATGGCAAGAATATAGGAATTCATTTTCTGACTATCGTTCAGCCATTCCTGCTGGCTTCTGTGCGCCTCCAAAGCCTGCCGCTTAACGGCATGCACCGAGGCGGTATTCACATACATTTCGGGATGCACCCGTTTCCGTAGCGGATCCATCAATCCATGAGGCAGGGCGTGGTATATGGCACAATTGTAATTGGACGTAGCAGCTTCTCCACAATCATAGTTTTTAACACCTCGCACAAAGGCCGCCGTTGTAGCCAGGCGACTGGTATTCATATGATCCTCCATATAATCCGAAGGTGCATGGGTCAAAATGATATTCGGTTTCACTTTCCGGATAATCGCCGATACCTTTTTCAGTAACGCCACTTCATACATTATTTCGAAGTCGTCACATATAGGCTCATGAAAAGTGGCCCCCAGTATTTCAGCAGCTTGCTTTGCTTCCTCCTTCCGAATCCGGGTTGTTTCCGCACCGTTATATACCGTGCTTCCGCAATTTCCTGTTGACAGATTCATATAATGAATTTCATATCCGGCCTTTTTCAGGAGTAATAGCGTACCTGCCATCAAAAATTCAATATCATCGGGATGAGCCGCAATGGCCATGGCAACATTTTTCATGGCTCTATAACTTTACGCTCTGCCCCGTAGCCGCCGATTTGTCGGCCGCAAAAATGATTTCATGCGTCTTAATTGCCTCTTTCAGGCCAGTAAGCGGCATTTCTGTATTGTTTTGAATCGACTCAAAAAACGTTTCAAATTGTAGTTGATAAGGATGGTCCGCTACATCGCCCGAGTCCAGCATAGCCATAGACATTTCGCTCCATTTGTGCTTGTCGGACTTCAACTTCTCGGAATGAATCTTATTGTCCAGAATACTTCCTTCACTGCCAAACAAATGCGTATGGAAATAGTAAGGTTGAAGGCAATCTACGCTGGCGGCACATTTGGCAATTTTACCACTTGCAAATTTTAGAATGGTTACGCTGGTCGTTGTATACTCGTAAGGTGCGAAAATCGGACTTTTGGTTTTGGTATCATAGCTGGTTACCTCCACTACATCAGTACCCATAAACATGAGTAAAGAGTCTAGCGCGTGGCAACCGGCTGTAAGTAGCGAGCTTCCTCCTCCACCTTTTTTCGCATTCCATTCAAACTGACCATACCAAGGACCAATACCATGCAGATAATCTACTTCGGCGTAGTGTAACTCACCAATAAGCCCTTGATCCAATATGGCTTTTGTGGATATAAATTGATTGGAGTAACGGCACTCAAAACAGATACAAAATTTAACATTAGATTCTTTCACCGCCCCTTCTATCGCCTGGCAATCGGCCCAGGATAACGCCATCGGCTTTTCCAAAATAATATGCTTTCCTGCTTTTGCCGCTTTCACCGCATGCTCGGTATGTTGGTAAGTATAACTGCATATAGATACCACATCGATATCAGGATTGGCCAGCATTTGATCCAAATCTGTATAGGACTTCACATCTCCACCCCATTTGACACTTAACTCACTGTCGTCCAACTGCCTTGATGAGTAAATAGCCGTAACTTGCGCACCACTTCCCGCCTGAATGGCCGCAATATGTGCCGTTGCAACCCAACCATATCCAATAATTCCTACATTTAACTTTTTCATAGTTTTTCTAATTACTGAGCTTATTGTTTAACGTTATTTACCTGATATGCTTTGCTTAATGTTTTTTCAATACTCACCTTCACACCTCCGTTTTTACGGCTTTCCATAGCCGCTTCCATGAACGCGTATATCTCGATGGTTTCCTTCACAGACACCGGTGGAACCCCCGTTTTGAAAAATGAGACAACCTTCACCACCAACTCACGGTAACCTGTAAACGTACCGAGTTGAATGTTTTTATCCTTCATAAATGCAGTCCCTCCAAAATCCCTTTTCCCTTCTCTCACCCCTCTGAACGTACCCACCCTGTCCCTATCCCAGTAACCTACAATGAGATCGTCGGCCTTGGTGTGATGAACGTGCGCTACCTCCCTGCAACCTGCACCCATGGCTCGGTATAGAAGTTCTATACCATGGATCCCATACCAAAACTGATCGGTATGACTTTTCTCAAAAGCGGCCGGACTATATGTTGCTGCACTGAGCACCTCGTTGCTGTCTAAATTCGCTACCCCTTCGATATATCGTAAAGCCGACGAGCTGAAAACAGGCACTTTGTATCGCCTGGCCTTTTCATATATTTCGATTACTCCGTTTAAAGATGCCGCTATGGGTTTATCTATAAAGACGGGCTTTCCGGCTTTCATGGCAGGCAGCACTTCGGCCAAGTGTGGACGCCCATCGTTGGTTTCGATCATTACGGCATCCACCTCTTTGAGCATCTCCTGCATAGAACCAACTACCTTTACGCCCATCGCCTTCACATCAGCTTCAAACTGGGTCAGTTGTGCTGGCGTAAAATCTACATCCGGATTTCCCGCCGGGTGATATAGGGTTGTAATGGTGCATCCCGACAAATCCTCCTTTCGCTCCGGATCATTTAAAATTTTAGAAAAGGCTGCACTGTGAACCGATAAACCTACG
>CALGRQ010000330.1 GCA_937880795.1 uncultured Dyadobacter sp.
AGCACATTTAAGGCAACGTTTAGCCAAGCCGGACGGTTTTGAACCGTAATGGAAGAAATATAACCGTCACTATCTGTGAATACATCGTTGGGTAAATTATAGGTAAATGGGGTATTGACGGATGCATACTTTATGGGGAATGACCCTACCGCATATGGTGGATTATTCAAGAATTGGGGTTCTACCACTTTTAGGGTAAAATAGGTTTCCACAAAAGCATTCAGATCGTCGTAGGCTTTTAAAGAAATTCGGTAAGTGCCCAACGCTGCGGGTGTTCCGGAAAAGACACCGTTCTCAAATTTCAGCCATGAGGGTAATTCAATGACCTCCACCTTAGTGACCTCACCATCAGCATCGATAAATGCATCTTTTGGAATTTTGAGTGTAAAAGCTTTGTTAACGGCTATGGTTTGATTGGTGAAGTTGCTATTCACAACCGGTGGTTTATTGGCATTTTCGCGGGTGTCGACGCGTATGGTAAAGTATGCTTCGGTACTAGCGCCTTCATCGTCAAATCCTTTCACCAGTAGACGGTGATCGCCCAGTGCGGTAGGTTTTCCTTTGAGTTGTCCGCCTTCATACTTTAACCAGGCAGGTAATTGGGATACTTCCATACGAACAATGGTGCCATCCACATCCGAAAAAGTGTCGGTTGGTAGCTTATAGGTATAATCCTTGTTGACAGCAATAACCTGCATGGGAACCGGTCTGAATACATAAGGCGGGTAGTTGTTTGCATCATCCCAGTATTTGGATGAAAATAAATCTTCGTCAACTTTTACTCTGATGGGTTTAGGGTTGGCAGGATCGGCATACGCCTTTTTTGCCCATTCTTTATAGATAACGTTTGCAGCTCCTGATTTTTCTACTGCCGCAGAAAGTTTATAGCTTACTTCGTCAGCATATACAATATTGGGTATGGGTTGATTTAACCATGTTGCTGAGGCTTGTTGGATGAAAGGGGTAGCTCTTTGCATACCGGCTACGGTGGATATCACCACGGCCACCAGGTTGGCGCCGTGGGCAAAATTTTCGTTCAATTGTTTAAGGTGTGTGGCGTTGTCGGCATTGTCGTGCAAAAACAGTTCGTTTGCCGTAATGAAGTGAGCGGGGGCATCACTTTTAAGAATATCCACGGACCAGCGGTGATCGTGATTGAGTAAGTCGTCATTCACTTTAATTCCATCCGCTTTTTCACTTAAACTTTTATAACCCAGGGTACCCCGAATTGGAGACAAACCATCAAAAACGGAACCATAATCAGCCACAAATTTGATGTTAGGATCCACTGATTTGATTGTCGCAATCATTTGATTGACAAACTGTTTAAGTACATTGTGGCGATAGATATATAGATCCTTGCCGAATCTCTGTCTAAAAGTTTGTAATGGCTCCCATTTGTTGGAAGGCATCGGTACTTCGTCAAATGATTTATAGTAGGTGCCCCAAAGGAAATTAAGTCGCTCTATTTTTTTATAGTTTGGTTTCAACCATGCCTGAAACCCCTTTGTCATGGACGATGAATAGTCGTAAACAGTGGTGAGATCTTTTCCGTTTTCCAAAATTCCTCCGGCGTATTCGCCTTCTTGAGTGGGGGTATGCGTAACAGAAACAAAAATGAGATTTTTGTCTGTGTTTAAGTATTTGTAACGGGTTGTGGCTTCTTTTACAAACGTTAAGGCTTTGTTGATAATTGGTTGGTTATCAAAACCGAAGAAGGTATCTCCATATCCGCCCAGCATGTGTTTGCCATCGTTATTGACCTGTCGGTCTGAGTCTTGCCAGAACGCCTTATAGCTGGTTTGGTGTCTGCCTAAATGGATCCTAAGGGCAACCTTCATGCCTAGACTGGTGGCAAGTTTCACTTGCTCATCGAACCTGGCCCAATTGGGTGCATCGGTAGGGGATTTTGGATATACCTTATCCCAGGGCAGTGTAATATATACCGCGTTCATTCCATTTTGCTTGGCCTGTTTAATCAGTTCAATGGTCCGCGGATCATGATTTTCCTCTAAATTCAACAACAATAGCGCCAGATAACGTTGGGTATCAATTTCCTTTGCGCTGTTGGTTTGGGCGTATGTCGGTATCAATCCTAGCATACAGGGTATGATCCAGACCAGAAAAAGCACTTTACCAATCAGTCGTAAATTTAGGGTCATCGTTATCGTAATTATAATTTTTCTATAATATCAAGCCACTGCTTGTAGCCATTGGAAACATTGAATTGACTTGCACGTTGCGTGCTTTTTGCCGCATCGGTGGCAATTGTGCCACGCATAATTTTTCTCATAGCGTCAACCATTTGTTTAACGCTGATATCCTCCGTTACCAAGCCCATGCCATCTTGGATAAATTCGGAAGCACCACCAGATGGAAAAGAAACGATTGGTTTCCCGAGGAAGGCGGCTTCAATCATGACCAGTGGGAATGGATCCTGGCGAGATGTGAGTAAGAAGCCATTTCCCAAATTCAGGTAGTTGTAATAATCCTCCTTTTGTTTGCCCGTAAAATGAACCCGGGTTTGGGATTTATAATTTAAGCATTTTTGCTCAGTGTAGTATACCAATCCATCATTAATTTGATTCCCCACCCATACCAGATGTGTCTGAGGATCATTAAGTTCTTTGGCTATTTCGGGCAGGAAGTCAAAGCCTTTTCGCTCGGAGGTCATGCCGGATAAGATCCACACGAAATCGGTGGGTGCTATGCCTAGCTTTTCCCTAAGTTGATTGGAGCGCGATTGATCAGCTTTTATTTTTTCCGAATCTATGAAAGAGTATAGCAATTCAACGTTTTTCGCGCCCGTGTCCGTAATGGCATCACAGGTTACTTGTGAGCAGCCGATCAGCAAATTTGAAGCATTGACAATACTTTTAAAATCACTGGTGCTTAAATACGCATAGGTTAGTGGCAGTTCGTGGAAATGGGTGATTACTTTTACATTAAACTCCTGCGCAATCGTATTGACATGCGGAATCATGATGGTATTGACGTACCAAAAATCTGCATTGAATTCTTTAGCAACCTTTCTAACATAATTGAAGGTAGGGTTGATGCCGAATTGAAATAGTATTTTTTGCCTGATGTTGTATTTGTGTGGGGCTACAAAAACGGGTACATCGGCGGGAAATTCTTTTAACAGTTCTCCATTCTCAAAGCTGAGGATACCCACATCGAATTTGGTTCGATCCAGTTGTTTGATGATATATAGGAGCAT
>CALGRQ010000331.1 GCA_937880795.1 uncultured Dyadobacter sp.
GGTGCCGTCCGAATATAAGCGGGTGTCATATTGGGGATCACCTCTAGGGTCAAATTTAGATCCAAAACATTTGTCCCATTTTTGTTGACTGATATGTCACTGTTTTTTTTGTCTAAGAGCTGGATAACTTCATTAATTCTGGCAGTTCGATATCCCCTTCCGTCAATTGCGAGATTTTTGTAAAGATCGAACGCACAATCTCTCTCTATTATCTGAAACTGTCCCGCTTTCATATTAGGTAGCAAAGCATGAATTCCTTTAAGACTTGTTTCCATCAGATCGCCCATCTCGATTCATTTGTCAGAAGTAAGGTATACTTGAAGCAGTCTCGTTGTCAGGAGTAGGTTACTCATCATGCAGAAGTTGGACAAGCGATTGATATGGTTATCCTCTTAAAAACAACTGTCAATAACAGTAAATATCAATAAGTCAACACTTGTTATTCGAAGTATTTTTTGATTGAAATCCTTATTCGCTGTCAAGGAATGCATGAAATTTGTGATCATAACCCTTCATTCAATATAGCATATATACAAATTGTACAACCTTTTAAAATATATCCCTATTGTAATTGACAGAGCCAAAAATTGGGGCTTGCCTAGAGGGTTAGTGAAAGCAGCACTCGGCTCACTGTGTCTTTTTCTATTGATAGCAACCAGCACTCACGCACAAAACCATATACTTCAAAAACTACCACTCTTCCCTGATCGGCAGGACATACTTATCAATGGTCTTGCAAAAGATAGCCTTGGATTTGTATGGTTTTTACACAATTCTGAAATTTATCGTTACGATGGCTATCGCTCCTTGAACGTCTCGCGAACGATACCGGGTTATGATGTTTTGAACGATACGCCTCAAAAAATATTGGTTGACAAGCAAAACCGACTCTGGATTGCCGGTCGGGAGCGCATTCGTTATCTGGACTTAAAAACTTGGAAAATTAATCACCTTGGAAATTCGTTCGTGTCGGCATCCCATGACAGAACGGTTTTATGGATTAAGGAAATGCCCGATGGAGCAGTTATAACCGCATATCACAACGGTTACCTGGTCCTGTTTAAAGATGGCAAAGTGACGCTGATAAAGGTATTGTATGAAAAAAGTGTTAAAAGTAATATTCCAGTCCTTCCTCAATCGTGCACATTTTGGAAAGGTCAGTATCGTATAGGCACCTCAGAAGGCGCGATTTTCTCGATAAATCCCCAAAAAGGGAACAAAACAACATATCTGATTTTACCCGCAGTTCACCAAACCATTTCTAATTTAATTGCCCTGGACAACCGGCTCCTTATCGATGTACCTAACCAGGGCCTGTTTGCACTTGATGAGGGTGGTAAACTGACTACCGAGAAAATCGCAGGTATAAAATTCCGGGAAGACTTTAAGCACGTTTTTCAGGAAGGCCCTCTGCATCACGTATATGCCGACGCGGAACATATTTATGTTTTCGACAAAAATATGAGCATCCTTCAGACCATTGATGTAACAATAGGACATCAGTATGCCCTGGTAGACAAGAACGAAATTATTCTCGGTGCCGATGATGGGGTATATATATTATATGAGAAACCACCGGGATTGTCGGAACTCGCTACCTGCAATACGGATCGAAAGAAAAGTGTGCGTGGCTTGTATGTCTTTAAGGATGGAGGAATATTTTTGGGAAGTTACGGGGGGGCTGGATATATAGACGTTTCTGGTCAGTGCCACGCCATTGATAATATTAAAAATGCTTACTGTATTTTACCCCTGAATGATTCTGAATTGTTGATTGGAACGGAAGGTGGCTTTCTTAAAGTGTTTGACAGGCGTACGCTGGCAATTCGAAACCACCCTTTCATTTTACATGATGAAGTCGAAAATAAATTTCCTCATAATTTCCCGTCCTCGGTGCTCTCCTTGGCACAAACAACAGAGCATTATTTAATAGGCAGCACCAAAGGGCTTTGGTCCATGGATAAGGTAACGCTTAAATTGCATCCTATTGAAATCAAACTGGATGGAATATCCGTACCCAACTTACAGATTAGACAAATACTGGAGTCTGGGACAGCATGGTTGGTTAGTACTCAACTTGGCCTATATAAGGTTGAAAAAGACGGGCGCGCTAAAAAACTATTTCCTACGCAGGGAAGTATAGGGACTTATAAAACTGTTTTGTCCCGTGATACACTCTGGCTAGCCACACAAGGTAAAGGACTAGTAGCTATCGACAAAAACGGATCAATACTCAAAAGCTGGACACAATCTGAGGGACTCAGCGCCAACACCGTTTTCAGCCTCGAGATCGTCAATGGATTTATAATGGCGGGTACAGCCGATGGCTTGTCTCTCATTCAGAATGGGCGTATACGGCGCATTACTGAGAAGGAAGGATTAATACATGCCGAGTTTAACTCCGCCGCCTCCTACTGGGATGCCCCGCGCAGACGGGTGTATATGGGGGGTATCAAGGGGTATACAATTCTTGAGACCAATAAACTCCAAATCATGTCCAAGGTTGCGCAGAGTTATGTAACGGAACTACATATAGCGTCCTCATCTCATCCTTATACCAAGAAGGACTTTACCAGACCCTACGCTGGCAATGGAATGATCGAACTGAATTCGGATGAAAGTATTGTTGGGCTCTATATGGGATCACCCGCACACTACCGTACCAATGTCGCCATCCAGTATTCATTTAAAGACGGTGGTTGGCAAACTTTGCAGCCCAGTCAGTTTATTTCTTTAATCGAACCTTCTCCGGGTTTATACCCCATTCATTTTGAAACCACGGGTTCTGGACTGGATGTAGGACCTAGCGCGATCTGGATCCAAAAATTACCTAATTTTTATGAAACCTGGTGGTTCATCATGCTGATGGTGCTAATGCCCATTGCAGCCGTGGCACTTTGGTATCGCAATAAGTTTCTGAAAGTGGAAAGAGAGCAACAAATACGAAATGGTATTGCCGAAGACTTACATGACGAAGTGGGCGGTTTATTAACGGGTATTTCCATGCAGGTAGAGTTATTACGGATGAAAGATCAACATTCAGCCAATCAACGACACGTGATGCAACTCTCCACCTTGAGTAAAGAAGTTTTACAGTCGATGAATGATGTGGTATGGTCTCTTAATTCCAGAAATGACAGTTGGAGAAGCTTACTGGATAAGCTTATGGATTTTGGAAAACACCTCTTTGAAGCATCAACAGCTGACTTTTCTATGCAAATAACAGGCACTGTTCCTGATAAACTTTCTCAACAAGAACGACAGACTGTATATTTACTGATTCGAGAGTTACTCAACAATGCGTGTAAACATGCAAGAGCTACAAATGTTGTATTGACTTTTACTTTTGACAAACATATTACCGTTACTGTTTCTGATGATGGTTGTGGCTTTGATACAGACAGTAGATATTCTGGCAACGGTATTAAAAATATGAGAAATCGGGCGCTGTCTATTCATGGAAATTTAGACATTCGGTCATCTTCGGCAGGTTCAACAGTTTGCCTGCACTATACTCCCAAAGTTTAAGGCGATGACAAAAAAAATAAGATTAGGCATTCTTGAAGACGTAGGTGTTATTCGTTCTACCCTTACTGATTTTTTTGAAAATGACTCCGAGTTTGAATTATCCATCACAGCCAGTGATGCAGAAGAGGTATTGGAGTATGATGATATCCCATTACTGGATCAACTTTTATGCGATATTAGTTTGCCGGGTAAATCTGGAATAGAGCTGGCCTGGATGTTGAAGACGAAATACCCTCATCTCCAGATCATCATGTTTACGGTTTTTAAAGATGACGATAAGATATTTGATGCCATTCGTGCGGGGGCGGATGGTTATCTGTTAAAAAGCGCTTCTTTGGTTGAACTCCGAAAGGCCTTGCTTGATGTGGCAGCGGGAGGCTCAGCAATGAGCCCGGCCATTGCTCGTAGAGTGATGGATTTTTTTAAGCCAACTTCCGCCCTGCCTGCTTCTGGTGTTGAGTCGCTTACCGAACAGGAAAAGCAAATTGTTCGCCATATCCTCGATGGCCACAACAACCGGGTTATTGCCGATTTGATGTGTATTAGTATAGACACCATCAAATATCATATTAAAAAAATATACAAAAAATTACAGGTAAACAGTAGATACGAATTGGAGCGAACCTCTCCTCGTAATCTATTTAGTAGTTAGTGCCTCCTAATACCCAACCCTCAAAATTATCCCATCCTAACGGATGAAGCAAAATACCTTCCATCCGCCTTCATGGAGGTTTGCTCCTCTATACTGTTTTGGATTTATTTCTCCCTCTTAGACAGGCCTGTCAATCGGTATAAAACTACCCGGGTGGGTAGTTATCTAGGAACTATTACTACTTTATATTTACAACAATTTCAGGCGCAACTACATGCCCGACTACCTCATACATATACTAAAATTATCTTATGAAAAAACCTCTCCTTCTCACCCTACTGCTGTTTATCACAACATTTACCGCTTTTTCCCAGTTTATTACCACCTGGAAAACAGACAACGCGGGCACTTCACAAAGTGATCAAATTCAACTCCGTATTAATGGTACAGGTTATGAGATTTATTGGTGGCTGAAGAGCGATTCAACGGGGATAAATGGTACAGAAGTTGCTTCTGGAGACAATTTTACACTCTTGCTTCCACAACCAGGTGTTTATGGAGTCTCCATCAGCAAAGGCGATGGAACACTCAATTTTATTCGATTCAATAATACAGGTGATAGGCTCAAACTACTGGAAATTAACCAATGGGGTAACAATCCATGGAAGAGCATGTATTCTGCCTTTTACGGTTGTGCTAACCTAACTATTTCTGCGACAGACAGTCCGGACCTTGCGCAGCTAAGCGATTTGAGCAGCATGTTTCGGGCTTGTAGCAATATAGAACGAATACCTGGCATAGAAAACTGGGATGTAAACAATGTAACCAATATGAGCAATATGTTCAATACGGTCACCTCATTTAACCAGTCTATTGGTCAATGGGATGTTAGCAACGTAACCAATATGGCCGCTATGTTTCTTGGGGCTACCTCGTTTAACCAGTCTATTAGTCAATGGTCTGTAGGTAAAGTAACCAATATGGTTGGTATGTTCAATACGGCCACCTCGTTTAACCAGTCTATTAGTCAATGGGATGTAAACAAGGTAACCGATATGACTGCTATGTTCTATGGAGCAACCTCGTTTAACCAGCCTCTTAGTGGATGGGACGTAAGCAACGTAACCAATATGCAATCTATGTTTTCTGGCGCCACCTCGTTTAACCAGTCTATTAGTCAATGGAATGTCAGCAACGTAACCAGTATGAACAATATGTTCAGTAGGGCCTTCTCGTTTAACCAGCTTATTGGTCAATGGGTTGTTAGCAAAGTAACCAACATGAATTATATGTTATATCAGGCCACCTCTTTTAACCAGTCTATTAGTGGATGGGATTTAAGCAACGTAACCAATATGAGTTTTATGATGGACTTATCAGGTACCGATTGTGCCAATATAACCTATACCCTTCAAGGATGGGCGGCTAATCCGCTAACACCCAATAACATTACCTTGGGAGTAAGTGGTATTAATTACGCTACTGAGGCCAATGATGCGTTAAATATTTTAAGAACTCAAAAAGGTTGGACGATTAGTATTGGTTCAGAAGTAG
>CALGRQ010000332.1 GCA_937880795.1 uncultured Dyadobacter sp.
AATGATTGTCTATTCCATTTTTAGGGGTTTAATATTTGGTCAAATTAAATCTTTAAAAAATATTATAATACATTCACCCGCTTTGGTCATCGCGGTGTAGTTGGTGTATAATGACTATTCCTAAACGTTAAAATTTATGATGACAAATTTATTTAGGCACAAGTATGTCCGGTTTCCAGGGCGGAAATTGACCTTTGCCATGGTGGCATGCATGCTCATGTACACCACATGCGCACAAGCACTGCACGACCAACAGCGGTTAACTGTTGCCGGGAAGAACATCACCATTCAGAAGGTTTTTCAAACGATTAAGAAAAAGACAGGCCTCACTGTATTTTACAGCAACGATCTGCTCAACGATGCTGAGAAAATTAACATTGATTTTCACAATGAAAATCTGGGAACGGTACTGGATTACATTTTGGAGGATAAGAATATTTCCTATGAGGTGCGGCGCAATAAAGTGATCGTGCTTTCTCGTAAACCGGAGAAAAAGGAGTTGCCTAAACAAGTATAAATCAGTGAACAAAAAGACATACGTATAGTAGGTAGGGTTACTGATGATAAGTCAGAGGGACTTCCAGGCGTAACGGTTTTGGTGAAAGGTACTCAACAAGGCACCACAACCAGCGAGTCAGGAGATTTTGAGGTGAATGTGCCTAACGAAAACGCCGTGCTGGTTTTTTCGTTTGTTGGTTATTTGAGTCAAGAAGTGGTCGTAGGAAGTCGTACCCGTGTCAATGTGAATTTAAAAGTGGACGATAAGTCGCTGGAAGAAGTGGTCGTGGTGGGGTATGGAACTCAAACCAGAGCTACCTTAACGGGTGCTATTGCCACCACGAAAGGAGAAGATTTGAAGCAAAATCCGTCGGTGAATTTATCCAACTCATTGGCAGGTAGGCTACCCGGTATTGTAGCCAACAACCGTTCTGGAGCACCGGGAAGTGGCTCGTCCATATTGATTCGGGGTCAGAGTACTTTGGGTAATAACAGTCCTTTGATCGTTATTGATGGTGTTTGGGGCCGTGGAGGATTTGAACAAATCAACCCCAATGACGTGGAAAGTATATCGGTATTGAAAGATGCTTCCGCGGCTATTTATGGTGCTCAGGCCGCTAACGGGGTTATTTTGATTACCACCAAACGTGGAGCGTCGGGTAAGCCAGTGATTAATTATACGATCAACCAAGGGATTTCGCAGCCTACCAGATTGGCAAAAATGTCTAATTCAGCCACATATGCAGAGTATATGAACGAGATGCTGAATTATCAGGGGCAACCCAATCGCTTTACTGCCGAAGAAATTGAAAAGTTTAGAAATGGAAGTGACCCCATCAATTACCCCAATACCAACTGGCAGAAGGCAGCGCTTAAAAACTTTGCCACACAGAGCCAGCAAAATATTTCGGTGCGCGGTGGAGGTGAGGATGTAAAATATTATGTATCAGGAAGTTTTGCGGATCAAAACGGTATCTTGAAAAATAGCAACATCAATTATAAAAACTTTGTAATCCGGTCCAATATTGATGCCAATTTATCCAAGAATATAAAAGTAAGTCTAGATCTTTCTGCAAACCACAGTAACACCGTGAATCCCTCCATGGGCGTGGGGTCAATTTTTCAGACGGTCTGGAGAAACTATCCATTCCTTCCTGTTTACAACCCCAATGGATCGTTTGCTCCCGGTATAGAGCGGGGAGAAAACCCGGTGGTTATGGCTTCGGATGAAGCAGGCTATGACAACCAAAAAACCAATATCTACCAAACCCGGGCAGGATTTGAGGTAAAAATACCTTGGGTTGAAGGTCTTGCTGCCGATGGTTTTGTGGCGCATGACCGCAACTACAATCCCTCAAAACTATTCAGAAAGCCCTGGAAGGTATACGATCGGAACGCAACGACTGATGTATATACCATGAGATTAGGCGGAACGGTAAATCAACCTACATTACGGGAAGCGTTTGCGACTTCTAACAGAACCACAATCAATCTTAGAGCGAAATACGATAAAACATGGGGGAGCCAAAGTATTAGCACATTTGTGGCTTACGAGCAAACGGAAACAGAAGGGAATGATTTCTGGGCTTTCAGAAGAAACTATTTAAGCAGTGCAGTAGATCAGCTATACGCAGGGGGCGTGGCAGACAAAGATAATTCGGGAACAGCGTTTGAGACAGCGCGGAGAAACTTTTTCGGCCGGGTGAATTATAACTTCCAGGAAAAGTATATGGTCGATTTCAATTTCCGTTATGATGGTTCCCAGAACTTTCCGTCGGGAAATCGGTATGGTTTCTTCCCGGGTGTGTCAGCCGGATGGAGACTATCGGAAGAAAGCTTTATTAAAGACAATCTGAGATTTGTAGATAATTTAAAACTACGGATGTCTTATGGAAAAATGGGGAATGATCAGGTTGATGCATTTCAGTATTTATCCAATTATACTTTTGGTGATGGGTATTATTTTGCGGAGCCAACCACCCAACTTAACCGGGGTTTAACGCCTAACCCGGGTATCACCTGGGAGGTGGCAAAAACTAGCAATGTTGGATTAGAGGCAACGTTTTGGCAAGGATTGTTAGGTATAGAGGTGGACTTCTTTAAAAATAGAAGAAATAATATTCTTACCGCTCGCAACGCATCAATTCCTGCTTATACAGGTTTAAATCTCCCGAATGAAAACCTCGGTATTGTAGAAAACAAAGGATTTGAGGTATTGTTGTCCCATCAGAAACGCGTATCAAAAATCGGATATAGAGTTTCGGCGAATATGTCCTTTGCGAAAAACAAGATCATCGATATTGATGAACCTGCCAACCAACAACCGTGGCAAATGCGTACGGGGTATGCAATGGGAACCAACTTGTATTACGATGCCATCGGGATTTACAGAACACAGGAGCAAATAGACAATTCAGCACATCCGGTGGGTACCAAAGTTGGAGATTTACAGTATCGGGATGTTAATGGAGATAACTTGATTGATGCCAAGGACAGAATCCGCACGGGTTATACCAGTGTTCCGCAAATGTCTTTTGGTATAACAGGAGGTGTTACGTATCAAAACTTCTCGCTGAATGCATTGTTTCAGGGGCAGACACGGGTGAATCAGTATATTTTCTTGCAGTCGGGGTTACAGGGTAACACCGTGCAGGAGATGGCGGATAACCGTTATCGTCCGGGTAGTATGGATTCAAAATATCCTATTTTACCAACTTATGAAGCTGAAATTAGCGGGTACCGGTCTACTTTTTGGTTAAAAGATGCAAGCTTTTTGCGCCTAAAAAGTCTGGAACTTGCTTACGATGTGCCAACTACGCTGCTGTCAAAAGTGAAAGTGCAGAATCTACGTATTTACTTGAATGGTACAAACCTCTTTACCTGGGACAAACTCAAATATTTTGATCCGGAAGGAACCAGTGAAACGGGTGGTTTTTACCCACAGCAAAAGATTTTTAACCTGGGCCTTAACCTATCATTTTGATCTGAATTATGAAACGAATAGATATATTTAAACGCGTTAATTGGCAGTCGCTGGTGAAAACCGGTATTTGTGCGCTGTTGATGTTTCCTATAAGCAGTTGCGATGATTCTTTTTTGGAAAAACAGCCATTGGACAAAATTTCGGAAACGGATGTATGGAACGATGAGAAGCTGGTAGAGGCATTTGTGAACTCCTGCTACAACGTACGCCATGGCTTCTTGGTTGACTATTACATGATGCCTTTGACGGATGAAGCATTTCGTAGAGGACGTGAAACTTACCACTTGATCAATCGTGGGGAGCTCACGCCGGTAAACAATACCGCATTGGATCACTGGAGTAATTTTTACGGCATCATCACCAATTGTAATATATTTTTCAAGAACATAGGGAAGGCGCCTATTGAAGAATCTGTGAAGCAAAGGATGATAGGCGAGGTAACTTTTTTACGGGCATATGCGTATTTCAGGTTGATTAGCTTGTATGGGGGCGTTCCTATTATTACGGACGTTTTTGGCTTGAACGATAATTTCGAGGTGACCCGCAATTCATATGCCGAATGTTCAGATTTTGTTGTGAGTGAGTTGAGCAAGGCGGCTGAACTTTTGCCGAATTCCTATACCGGGGCCAATCAGGGACGTATCACCAAAGGCGCCGCGATAGCTTTAAAATCGAGAGCGTTGCTTTATGTGGCCAGTCCGTTAAACAATCCATCTGGCGACAAAGCAAAATGGCAAGCAGCTGCGGATGCTGCTAAGGCTGTGATCGACATGGGACTATATAGCTTATATCCGAACTATAAATCGCTCTTTTTGACTCCTTTTAATAGTGAAGTAATATGGTCGCGACAGTTCAGAAATAATCAGAAGGTAGAGCATTCGATCGACCTTCATTTCTTCCCGAATGGGTCAGGGGGATACGGACAGGTGAATCCGATACATAATTTGGTCGAGGCTTTTGAAATGAAAAGTGGAAAATTAGAAGGTGAGGATCCTGCATACAATCCGCAAAATCCTTATGCCAACCGGGATCCACGTTTTTACGATTGTATCCTATATGATGGAGCCCCTTGGCAAAATCGGGAAATTAGCTCCTACTTACCTGGCGGCATGGACTCAAGTGAAGGTACAGAAGGATGGAACGCCTCTTTCTCGAGTTATAGTGCACGCAAATTTGTAACGGAATCGATTGGAAGGCCTAGTGCGACCAACCTGGGTAATACGCCGTGGATTTTTATTCGTTATGCTGAAATTTTGTTGAACTATGCAGAGGCTATGTATCACCTGGGCGACGAAGCAACAGCCAGGGAATATGTGAACAAAATCAGAAGCCGCCAGAGCGTAATGATGCCTTTGGTAACAGAATCGGGTGAAGCACTTTTGAAAAGAATTCGACATGAAAGACGTATAGAGCTCGTATTCGAAGAGCATCGTTTCTTTGATGTGCGCAGATGGAAAATTGCCATGGAAACAGAAAATGAAGATGCCAAAAAGATGGTCATTACACGAAATCCTACAACTGGCGCTAAAACTTATAAAGTAGAAGTATTCCAGGCGCGTGCTTTTAAGGAGCGTAATTATCTGGTTCCTATCCCACAATCAGAAATTGAACGTAATGGTAAACTTGAACAAAATCCCGGTTACTAATCGTCCATTTTCAAATCGATATCACTTATGAAATACAATAAATTACTCCTTGCTACATGCTTGCTATTTAGTCTCGACAAGCCTGTTTTGGCTCAGCAGGAAGATCTTTCGGTTTTTGGTTATTGGAAGTACGAGCAGGGAAATACGGGTCAGATATTGTATAAGCATCTGAGCAATACTGCATTCGGTCAGTTAGATGCCCGTCAGAATGTCATTGAAAAGCTGGTTACCAAAGCAGATTGGATCAAGCGTCAATCGGAAATAAGGGCTAAGCTTGCCAAGGCAGTGGGGCCATTTCCCGAGAAAAACCCACTCAATCCTGTCATTACGGGGAAGTTAAAAAGAGACGGGTTTACGGTGGAAAAGCTCTACTTTGAATCGCGCCCGGGATACCATGTTACAGCAGCTATGTTTATTCCGGACAAGCGACAGGAAAAGGCACCAGCTATTATATTTTGTAGCGGGCATAGTGAAAACGGTTTCCGTAGTGAGGCATATCAAAGAATTATGCTGAATTACGTGAAAAAGGGCTTTATTGTGTTGGCGTTTGATCCGATCGGACAAGGAGAGCGCATTCAATATGTGCCGGGCGAATTGCAAAAAAGTGCAACCCACGAGCATTCCTATCCCGGTGCACAGTCTTTCATTTCTGGGATACCCGCAGCAAACTATTTCATCTGGGATGGTATCCGGTCGGTCGACTACCTGCTTACCCGTAAGGAGGTAGATCCTGCAAGAATTGGAATCACCGGTCGATCGGGTGGAGGTACGCAAAGTGCCTATATAGCTGCCATGGACGATCGGATTTTGGCGGCTGCACCTGAAAACTATATCACCAGTTTCGACAAGCTGCTTCGTTCCAACGGTCCCCAGGATGCCGAACAAAATTTGATGCATGGTATTAAAAATGGCATCGATATGTCTGACTTTTTAACGGTTCGTGTTCCAAAGCCCGGCCTGATTGTGGCAACAACGATGGATATTTTTAGTATTCAAGGAGCACGGGACGCGTTTGCCGAAACCAAGAGGGCCTATCTGGCCTTTGGTAAAGCGGGGGATATACAAATGACTGAAGATGATGCCGGCCACGCGTCAACCCTGAAAAACAGGGAGGCTTCGTATGCGTTTTTTCAGAAGTATCTGAGTAATCCGGGAAGTGCTGCGGACGAAAAAATTGAATTTTTTACGGATGAAGAACTTCATGTTACACCAGGTGGGAAGGCCATTGCATCGTTGAAGGGGGAAAGCATGTTTTCGCTCAATGAAAAGTATTCTACCGGAGTGCTAAAAAAGAGAGAAGATGCCAGAAAGGCTACCCCAACATACCAGAAAGATTTGATCAATAAGATCTCGGCAATCGCGGGCTATACCAAACCTAAAGGCACCCATCCCGTTGTTTTCTCAGGACGCCTTCAACGTGCTGATTATGCGATTGAAAAGTATTTGATCAAGGGGGGAGGCGAGTATCAACTTCCACTGTTATGGTTAAAACCTAAGAAAGCCAGTGGTAAAACAGTTCTTTTGCTGGATGACCAGGGAAAAACGGAGGCGCTTCAAAAAGGTGAGTTAGCTGAAAAGCTGGTAAGAGCCGGTTACGAGGTGGTGTTACCGGATTTAAGTGGAATTGGAGAATTGGGTAATGGTTATTTGAAAGGAGGGGATTCCATGATTGATAAAACATCATTGAACCTTTGGTTTTATGGCGTTTTAACGCAAAAAAGTCTGGTGGCGGTTCGCGCTGAGGAAATTGCTATTGTTGCCGATTTTGTAAAAAGATCAGGAAATGCAGGGACTTCGTTATCGGCTGTTGCCTCAGGAACCGTAACGGCAGATTTACTTCATGCGGCTTCATTTGAGAATCCATTCAGCAAGCTGGTGATGATTCAACCATTGGTTTCCTATCAGTCAATTGTATCGGAGAGGCTCTATAAAACCAAGTTTGTATTGTCGTCGGTGCCGGGTGCACTACCTGTATATGACCTTCCCGATTTGGTAGAGAATGTAGCAGGAAAAGGGTTGTTGTTGATTAATCCTGTGAAGGCAACCGATCAGGAGATGACTCAGGATGAGCTGCAAAAGGTTTATCAAAAATCAGAAGGACAAAAGCAGGCCGGTAAATTTGCCACCAAAACAGGTCTCAATGGTAATGCCATTGCTGAGTCTGTTTTAGGTTGGATTCAATAGGTCGCTATATATTCAACTATTGATTTTGGTAAAGTGTACCAGTCTAACAACAAAAATGTCACCGCCGAAAAGTGGTGACATTTTTGTTGTATCCGATATTACAACTTGCCGGCTTCGGCATCCTTCTTCATGTTGTCATTCGCAAAGATGGCTAGTTCTACGCGCCGATTTTTCTCCCGATTGGCTTCCGAGTCGTTGGGGTATTTAGGTTGCGACTCTCCATACCATTTGGTTTTTAGTCTGGAGGCGGGCATATTCTGCGACGCGAGGTATCCCGAAACCGCTTCGGCTCTTCGTTGAGAAAGTTTTAGATTGTACTCATCCGTACCAGTGTCGTCGGTATGTCCTTCCAGGAGAACTTCGGTGTTCTCGTATTTAACCAAAATACTTCCCACTTTTTTTAGTTCCTGTTTGGCGTCTTCACTCAATTCTGAAGAATTGAGTTTGAAAAGCAGCCCGGAATTAAAGGTTAAATTGATACCTTCACCCACACGTTCCACAGTGGCATCGGGTATAGCCTGTTTAAGTTCTTCCGCCTGTTTGTCCATATGTCGACCTATCAGGTAACCGGCAGAGCCACCCACAGCAGCTCCGATTAACGCTGCAATTGCACTGTTTTTACCGGTTAAGCCACCAATGGCAGCACCCACTGCGGCACCACCGGCCACACCAATTCCGGTTCCTTTTTGCGTGCTGTTGATACTTTTGCAACTTATTAAGCAGGTGAGGAGTACCAACACCATGCTATTTCTTTTCCTGAATATGTTCATTAGGTATATAATAAATACGTTGTTTAAACCGCTTTGTATCGTGGAAATGATGGATTGCATTGTTTCCGAAACGGCTGTATTGAATAAGAGATAACTATTCGCAGATCATAGTACCCAGTAATTCCAGTTGTAGATTTCTAAGTCCCAATTCAACGGATTTGTTGAGATCAACACAAAGAGTCTTTTTTTCAGAAGTTGTCATTCGCTTTGCAAGTTGTTTTGCATCGAGGGTGTTGTATTTTTCCTGATACTGTTTCAATCTTGCCTCGGTGCGAATTTGATAGATTTCGAGGTCTCTTTTGCCAAGATCCAACACTTGGTCATAAGCTACAAATGCGTCATTGTAGTTTTTTAGTTTAACGTTTATGTCACCCTTCTGAATAAAAAAAGCGGGGTTGGTGGGATCCAACTCTGATGCCTTGATGAGATTGCTATCTGCCTGGGCAATTCGGTTTAGCTGAAAATCAATTTGAGCCAGCTGTGCGAACATAGTGGCTCTGGCTTTTACATTCTTATTCTTTTTGGTTAGTTCAGTAATGTGCATCAGATCCTCCCGGGCTTCATGGTTTTGTCCAAGCTTGGTATACGCAAAACTCCTTGCATAATAGGCCATTACGTTCTTTTTCTTACTGAGTTTAATGGCGGCATTGGCGCAGTCAATCGCTTGTTCGTATCGTTCCAATCCGTTGGCGGCAGTAGCCAGTCCCACATTTCCTTCTTCTTTGGCGTCCTTTGCAGAACAATCCTTGATAATATCGGTGAATGCATTAAATGCTTGATCGTACTGACCCGCATCATTGAGTTTATTGCCTTCCTGAATCTTCTTGTAACACTTGTTAGAAGTTGTGATGAGGCGCTGTGCCTGGGTGGTTACGGAGGTAAATAGAAGAAAAAATAGAAGTGCTTTGGTTTTTACAGTCATATGAAAATGTTGAATGAATACAGTGACATGTAAAAATATTATTCCACATAAAAGTTCCTTTATATTTCTACAATATACGTATGTTACTAAAACGGCAATGAAATTGCTCGTTATATAGCTTTAAACCCAGTAGGTTAAATTTTTCTGATAATGGAATAAAATATGTATCGGTATTAAATAGATAATTTGAGATATAGCTATTGTGGAATTCCCTGGAAAGTCCTAAATGGGTAATTAAGCGATGGGTGTGGGGTTAAATAGCATTATTCCGTGCTGTTTTATATAGGGACTCATCTTCCGGTTTGTTGGGTAATGATCATATTACGATGCTTGGTGCCCCAGCTCACCAATGGGAAAATAATTTCTGTGGCAGTTTTACCATATTCCGTTACGGAATAGCTGACGGTGATGGGCTTGGTGTCGTTTACCTGTCTTTTTACCAGAAGATTGTTTTCTAAATCTTTAAGCTCTTTCGAAAGCATTTTTGCCGATATTCCTTCAATATCTCTTTCCATTTTTTTGAAGGTATTTTGCTCATGTTCTCTAAAAATGAGATAATGCAAAATCAATAGCTTCCACTTTCCCCCCAGAATATCCAGTGTATCGCGCATGGCGAGTAAATTTTGCGTGCAAGCCGGTGGATCTCCCTTTGGTATTTTCATAATGGTTACGTTTTGGTTACTAGTTACTTAAAGTTAACCCGTAACAAATATATACTATTTAACGGGTATTTTTGTATATCGGTTTTCCAATCGGTTGCAGGCAATGAAAGGTTGCCTATCTTACAGCAAGATTGAGAACGGTATTTGTATTGAAGAGGGTTGGTTTATAATACTGGCAAATAATTACATACACATGAAAGACACGGTTTTAATTACAGGAGCAAGTGGTTTAATTGGACAACAGTTGGTTCAATTGCTGAAAGATCAATACGAGTTGAAGTTTCTAACCCGAACACCGCAGGGTGCTCAGGAGTATGGATGGGACCCGGCAGCGGGCCGCTTGGACGAGCGGGCGCTAGAAGGTGTTCAGTATATCGTTCATCTTGCGGGCTCCAAACTCAATGACGGAACCCCGCTGACTCCTCAAAGGCAAAAGTTGGTACGGGATACGCGCATTGG
Organism: uncultured Dyadobacter sp.; assembly: GCA_937880795.1. Taxonomy (GTDB): domain Bacteria; phylum Bacteroidota; class Bacteroidia; order Cytophagales; family Spirosomataceae; genus Dyadobacter. Next base: position 10,125 of record CALGRQ010000332.1, read on the forward strand.
CGCTTCGGAACTGTTGTTGGAAACGTTAAAAAGGAAAGGTCAGAAACTAAAAGCTTTTGTGTCGGCATCGGCTATGGGCTATTATGGTTTTACGGATAACACCCTTGAAATTGACGAAAATGGTCATAGAGGTAATGATTTTGCAGCCATTTTAAGTGATGACTGGGAAAAGGCAGCCGATCAGTTTGAAATACAAGGAGTGAGTGAACGCGTTGTAAAACTAAGGGTCTCTTTGGTGTTGGGAAAGGAGGGAAGCTTATTTAAAAGTCTGATCAGTGGATTGAAGGCCAATCCGTCAGCATTTGCGGGTGCCAGAGGCAATAGCTACTTTCCGTGGGTGCATGTCCTGGACATGGCAGGTATGTTTGCCGCCGGTATACAGGATGATACTATGCATGGGGTATACAATACTACTGCACCGGAAACAACTTCGAGAGAAGTAATATTCCAGCAAATGTACCACCTCTATCAGGGAGACTATGAAGCATTTGAGAAAACAGTTACGACATTGCCGTTGCAACATTTGTCGTCCAAAAAAATTGTTAAGGAAGGGTTCGCATTTAAATACCCAACGATTAACGCGGCTTTGAAAAACTTAATGTAAATAAGCGTTTCGGATCTCTAAAATCTGAGCGAATGAAATAACACACAACCTTTTAAAACTATATCAAGATGAACAATCGAAAAATTGAAAGAATCGTAAAACCCGGCGCATTCAATTGGGTAGGGGATGCTTTTCATACCACTTCTTTTATTGGAAATAATACGGGTATAGCCCGGCATCGGATGGACCCATTCATTGCCATTGGGTATAATCCTCCTTATTTTTTTACACCTAAAACGCCACCCCGAGGTGTTGGGTCGCATCCTCACAAAGGATTCGAAACGTTAACGATGGCCTATCAGGGACGCATTGCCCATAGTGACAGCAAAGGTAACCATGGGGTTATTGGCGAGGGTGATGCTCAGTGGATGACAGCTGGTTCAGGTATTTTACATCAGGAATACCATGAAGAAGAATGGAGTAAAACTGGAGGGCTGTTTCAAATGGTTCAGCTCTGGGTTAATTTACCGGCCAAGGACAAAGAAACACCAGCGCACTACCAGGATTTGTATGAAAAGGAAATGACCAAAGTGCTCTTGGAGAACGATGGTGGATTGGTGGATGTCTTGGCCGGCTCGTACCTGGGCCAGGCTGGTAAAGCCACCACATACTCGCCCATGGAAGTATATAATGTCCGCTTGAATAAAAGCGGGAAGGCAACTTTTCAGTTTCCTAATCATTACAATACCGCCATGATTGTGATCAGTGGCGGGCTTTTGGTCAATGACACGGAGCAAGTTCCTACCGACAATTTTGTGATGTTCGAAAACGGAGGGGGGGATACGTTTACCGTGGAAGCAACCGAGCCCGATACTGTTGTTTTGATGTTAAGTGGTGAACCTCTTAACGAACCTCTTGTGATGTATGGTCCATTTGTGATGAATACAGAGGCTCAAATTCAGCAGGCTATTGAGGACTTCAATAGTGGTAAGTTTGGTAAAATATAAATTAAAACTTTTTGAATACGTTGCACAAGGACAATGGCTAAGTGGCCATTGTCCTTGTGTTTTTTTCATTGTGACTAGTACGAAAATCAATCATATAGGCCATTTTATTAGGGATATTGGTTGTAACAAATAAACCTTGCCACCAACTATTCTCGGGATCCTTGTTGCGGTTTCGCTTTCTACTTTCGTAATTCGCATATCATTCCATAACTGATTCCCATGAGCAATTCTGATATTGTAGAGCTACTAGAACTGACATCCAAATTACTTGAACTGCACGGTGCAGATCCCAATCGTATCAAAACGTATGGGGTAGCCGCTTTCTATCTTGATAAATATAAGGATGGAGAATTGCAGCTTATGAGTCAGGAAGAGCTGACCAAGTTGCAGGGAATTGGCAAAAGTACGGCTGCTAAGATCGTTGAAATTTCGCAGCGCGGTACATTTACTGAGCTCGAAGAACTTCTTCAAAATACTCCTCCAGGCGTCATGGAGATGTTCAATATCAAGGGTATAGGTCCTAAAAAAATAGCATTGCTATGGAAGGAGTTGGGGATAGACAACCTTCATGAACTTGAACTCGCGTGTTTGAACGGCAGTGTATCGAAACTCAAAGGTTTTGGGGGAAGTATCCAGCAGAAAATACTGGACTCCCTTGCTTTCCTGAAAAGTCAGACAGGCAAGTTACGTATGGATAAGGCACTGATGGTCGCTCAGCATATTGTAGATGAACTGAAGAAAACCTATGCAGATGTCCATATCGGTGGAGAAATCAGACGTCAAAGTGAAATTGTTGAAACCATTAAGGTTTTAGTGGGGACAGATTCGCCGGTAAGTTTGCAAGAAACTATTCAGGATATAGAAATTTTGGTACAGGATGAAAAAAGGTCTTCTCCTTTTGTATGGAAAGGAAATGTGGCAGATGTGTCAGTGACGGTTGAAATCATTGCTGTTCGACCTGATCGGATGATCAACGAATTGTACCTGGAGTCGGCTGGTGCTGATCACTTGGGATACCCAACCGCCGCTGGAAGTACCATCTGGAAACATGCTTATTATGGTGCTTTGGAAAGTGAAGAGGCTTTGTATCAGAGTGCTTCATTACCATATATAGTTCCCGAAATGCGTGAGGGATTGAATGAATTTGAATGGGCACAAAATCACAGTACTGAGCAACTGGTGACGTGGGACAGTCTCAAAGGTATTTTGCACAATCACTCTACCTACTCCGACGGCCAGCATACGCTTGAACAAATGGCATTGTTTTGCCGAGAATTGGGCTTTGAATATCTGGGTATTGCAGACCACTCGCAAACGGCAACCTACGCCCAAGGTTTGAAAGTAGAGGATGTAATACGCCAACACGAAGAAATCTCAAAACTGAACGCTCGTTTTGCCACGGAGAATCCCGACAAACCGTTTAAAATTTTGAAAGGGATAGAGTCGGATATTTTGGGTGACGGATCACTGGATTACCCATCGGAGGTGCTCGCCAGCTTTGACTATATCGTGGCCTCAGTCCATAGCAATTTAACGATGACCGAAGACAAGGCAACGGCTCGGTTGCTAAAAGCCATTGAAAATCCTTATACTACAATTTTGGGCCACCCAACCGGAAGGTTATTGCTTTCTCGTGAAGGTTACCCTATTGATCATAAGGTTATTATAGATGCTTGTGCGGCTAATAATGTGGTTATGGAAATCAATGCTTCGCCCTGGCGACTGGATTTAGATTGGCGGTGGATTTCGTATTGTATGGAAAAGGGCGTGTTGTTAAGTATCAATCCGGATGCGCACGCCAAGGAAGGATACTATGATATGCACTATGGTGTAGCTGTGGCAAGAAAGGGTGGACTAACCCAGGAGATGACGTTTAATGCGTTTTCGCTCCAAGACATGGAGGCATATTTGCAAAAACGGAAATAGCATTTCCACTTATATGATGATGTAGCTGTATAGCCAGGGTTGAAGATTATGTAACATCATTTTAAATGATTTAAAATCTAGAATTTAAATAAATGGAGCAAAGACTAAACATCCAGGAATACGGACAAGGGGCATTAAAAATGTTGTATGGCATAGGAGGGTACCTCAAAAAATCTCCAGTTGAAAATAGTCTTTTGGAGCTTATATACTTTCGGGTATCGCAGATGAACAGCTGTGCCTTTTGTTTGGATATGCATTCCAAAGATGCTCGGGCTAATGGCGAAACGGAACAACGCTTGTATGGTTTGAGTGCATGGCGCGAAGCGCCGTATTATACCGATCGAGAAAAGGCAGGCTTAACTTGGGCCGAAGCTTTGACGAAATGCGAAGTGCCAGATTCGGTATATAAAGAAGTTGCGAAGCAATTTACAGAGCAGGAGATGGTTGATCTTACCTTTGCTGTGACCAACATTAATACTTGGAACCGCATAAATCATGCGTTTCCGGCTGTACCAGGCTCTTATCGGGTAGGGCAGTTCGACTGATCGCAAATTCAACTTTTTAGAGGGGGTATTCTATGTTTCGGGATATCCTTTTTACATTCATTTGACCCATTTTCGGGACCATATACGGGGTTTATAGGAAACCATTAGATAGCTCCAAACAGGTGTTTTTTCGGTGTCGGGTATTTTATGGAGC
>CALGRQ010000333.1 GCA_937880795.1 uncultured Dyadobacter sp.
AAGGAAGAGTATCCGGTGTACAGGTAAACGTTAACTCGGGGCGCCCGGGTGGTAGAGCTAACGTTCGTATCCGCGGATTTAGCTCGATCAACTCATCCAACAACCCATTGTATGTAGTTGATGGTGTTATGCTTCCTCAGGGTAACCAAAATCAGCAAAGCCAAGCTATAGATTTTATTAACCCTAATGATATTGTTTCAGTAGAGGTTCTGAAAGATGCTTCTTCTACTGCCATTTATGGAGCCAGAGGTGCAAACGGGGTAATCCTGATCACCACTAAAAAAGGGAAATCCGGAGAAGGGGTTATTACTTATAACCTGGATCTAAGTGTTCCTACTGCTGGGCCGAAAAGAGCAAAGGTTTTAAACGCGCAGCAATACCTGGACGTGGAAGACTTGTCGTATAAAAATATGGAGAAGTTTGACCCGGCAGGTTGGGCAGCGGGAAAATACGCGACGCACAATCCACAGGTAAGAAGGGCTCAATTACAAGCAGCTCATCCCGATATTTTTACCGTCACAGAAAATCCGGATGGAACCAAGAAGTATTCGCCAAATTACGACACCGACTGGTTTAGAGAAGCCACGCAAAATAGAGTGTCACAAAATCACCAGCTCGGGTTCAGTGGTGGTAATGAAAGAACCACCTACTCCCTCTCGCTTAACTACCGGGATGACCAGGGCTTACTAAAAACTTCATTCCTGAAACGTTATGCAACACGTTTAACCATTGACGACCAGGTTAAGAAGTGGTTGAAAATTGGAGGAACTTTAAGCTATAACAATCAGGCTGAAAACCTGGTCGATATTAGCGATGGTGTTCCACGTCAGATGGTGGAAGATTTCCCATTCCTACCCGTTAAGTATCCAGATGGCACCTATGCCAACAACCGCGACTACCCTGGTGCCGAGGGCGCATTTAGCTCTGTACACCAGTTAATGGCCCGTAAATACAACCAGAATACACAAACGACATTGGGAAGTTTGTATGGAAATATTTCGCTTGCTCCTGGACTAGAATTTAGATCCATCTTGGGTGTTAACGTAATACAGCAGGAAATTAACGAATCTCGTGCACGTACTTGGGCTATCGGTGAAATGGGAACCGCTGGTAAAGCCAATAGAAAAGAAGTTTTCTGGTCGTTCGAAAATTTCCTGACCTACAACAAAACATTTGGAGAACACTCTCTTAATGCAATGGCGGGGATCTCTTGGCAGGAAACCAACTTTGCTTCTACCAACGCCAGTGTTAGAAATTTCGCAACGGATTACTTCACCTTTAACAATTTGGGGGCGGGAGCAACTTTACCGGCAGTGTCGTCAGGTGCATCGCGTTTTGCATTTAACTCATACTTCGGTCGCTTAAACTATACGCTGAAAGAGAAATACCTTCTTACAGTAACAGGACGTGCCGACGGTTCGTCTAAATTTGGGGACAACCATAAATTTGCCTTCTTCCCATCCGCCGCGTTGGCATGGAGAGTTTCGGAAGAAGACTTCTTGAAGGGAAATTCGGTTATTTCCAATTTCAAAGTTAGAACGAGCTATGGTCTGACTGGTAACTCTGAAATTCCTCCATATTCGTCTCTATCGCTACTTAGCTCAACCTATGCTACCATTTACAACGATACACGGGTGAGTGGAACCGGTATTAACCGCCTAAGAAATGAGGACCTTCGATGGGAAAAAACGGCTCAAACAGATTTTGGGGTAGAAGTGGGCTTACTCAAAGGAAGAATATCATTTGAGGCCGATTTGTATTACAGAAAGACAACAGATATGCTTTTGGATGCCCCGGTTCCACGTACCAGTGGTTATGCGGTAATCAGAAAGAACGTTGGATCGATGGAAAACAAGGGTCTTGAACTAACGTTGAATACAACCAATATTGAAAGGAACAATTTCTCGTGGAATTCTACCTTCAATATTTCGTTCAACAGAAACAAAGTATTATCGCTGGCAACACCTGCCGATATCTTTGGCGTAGGTGGTCCTTCAATTACCAACCAAACCAGTATTATCCGCGTTGGAGAGCCTGTTGGAGCTTTCTGGGGACTTACACGCTTGGGTACTTGGAGCGAAGCAGAAGCGGACGAAGCTGCTAAATTTACCAGCTACCGTGCAAGTTTGAAAATGCTTCCTGGTGATATCAAATACAAAGATGTGAACGGCGATGGCGCTATTACAGATGCTGACCGTGGCATCATCGGAAACGGAAGTCCAAAAGGATGGGGATCGTTCTCTAACACGCTTCGTTACGGAAATTTCGATTTAACGTTTGACATGCAGTTTACCTATGGAAACGACTTGATGGACATGAACCTACATGCCAGCGAGGACCGCGTATCTCTTGCCAACAGTTATGCGACCGTATTGGATGCTTGGACGCCAACCAACCAGAATACGCCCATTGCGCAGCTACGTGATACCAAAGCAGGATATGTTACCAATGTTGATACACGTTGGATCTTTGATGGCTCGTTCATTCGCGGAAGAAACCTATTACTAGGTTATACTTTCCCATCCGAATTAACCAACAAAATAAAAATGAGCAAGTTGAGAGTATATCTATCGGCTCAAAACTTCTTCCTGATCAGCAAATATCCACATGGCGATCCTGAGCAAACCCCAATTCGCGGTGGTGATGGAGACAACGTATTTTCACAAGGGATGATCTGGCATAGCGATCCAAAACCAACTACTTACATGGCTGGTATTCAGGTTGCATTCTAATTGGTCCACTCCCAATATTTTAAATTGAAATTGAACATGAAACGATTACATATAAAAAATTTCACGAAGGTACTTCTTTGCGGAGCCATACTACTTGGCCCTACGAGCTGCTCCGACTTCCTGGACGAAAACGACCCATCGAACCTTACACCGGAAAGTTTCTATACCATCCCGGATCATGCCGAATCGGCAGTGGCAGCGACTTATGCAGGTCTACGTTTTTACGGTGATGGAGCTGGTATATTCTCGGCCAACTGGCAAATGCTGGAAGCCGTAACCGGAACAGCAACTACTGAAACAGGTCAGAATTCGGATTTAAATAACCTTTATTCCCTTATCTACGATGGGCAAACAGGCCATATCGTGAACTATTGGAATGGTTTGTATAGGCTGATTGCCAATGCCAACCTGGCCATTGAGAAAATCCCTACAATTCCGTTTTTGCCTCCAACAGGTACAGAAGCTCAAAAAACGAAACTCCTGGGAGAAGCTCGCTTCCTAAGAGCATGGGCCTATTTTAATGTGGTTAGATTGTGGGGTGATGTACCCTTGATCACAAAACCGCAAACAACCTCTTCGGAAGATTTCAGTCCATCGAGAACGCCTCAGGAACAAGTTTATAATCTGATCGTAGAAGATTTACTAGCCGCAGAAGCAGCTGGACTACCTGCCTTCGAAACCAGTGGAAGAGCTAGTCAAATGGCTGTAAAATCTTTGTTGTCGAAAGTGTATTTGACTATGGCCGGTTTCCCGCTAAGCAAAGGTGCTTCGCATTATAAATTGGCTGCCGACAAATCGCTTGAAGTAATTACCTATTCAAAAGCCAATCCTAGCACCTTGAATTTGTTCCCAACGTATCGCCAGATGCATCAGGAGGCGAATAAAAACCGTACTGAACACATTTTCCAAATTCAGTATAACAACGCGGTGGCCGGATTTCCTTTGAATGACCTTTTTCCAAACTTTAAGGCGGTTACCTATAACGGTCCAGGTGGAACGGGAAGTACTGTTCCGACCCTGTCGTTCTATAATTCTTACGAGCCAGGCGACTTACGGGCCAAAGACCAGGATGGATACTTTTTCACCACGTATTATACCAATGGTACC
>CALGRQ010000334.1 GCA_937880795.1 uncultured Dyadobacter sp.
CATACGAAACGAAAAGATGGCTAAGAAAAGAGATTACTACGAAATACTAGGTGTAGAACGCGGTGCTGCTGCCGACGAAATAAAAAAAGCTTACCGTAAGCTGGCTATTAAATTTCACCCGGATAAAAACCCGGACGATCCCTCTGCCGAGGACAAGTTTAAAGAAGCGGCAGAAGCTTATAGCATACTGAGCGACGAAAATAAACGTGCGCGCTACGACCAATTCGGGCATGCAGGCGTTGGTGGTCCATCTGGCGGTGGAGGATACGGCGCCGGTGGAGGATTTTCGATGGATGACATCTTCTCTCAGTTTGGTGACATTTTTGGAGACAGCAGTCCATTTGGTGATATTTTCGGTCGTGGTGGCGGTGGTGGCCAAGGACGCCGAGTTCGTAAAGGTTCCGATCTTCGCATAAAACTTAAACTCAACCTGGAAGAAGTTGCCAACGGTGTTGAGAAAAAAATTAAAGTAAAACGTCATGTAAGCTGTAACACCTGCGGTGGAAACGGTGCTAAGCACGGAACTTCGCTTACCAACTGTGGCAGCTGTAATGGCACGGGGCAAGTTCGTAAAGTAGTAAGTACGATGTTGGGCCAAATGGTTTCAACTACCACATGCGGAACTTGTAACGGAGATGGAAAAATCATTAGCGAACGTTGCGACGCTTGTGCTGGTGAAGGACGCTTGCTACAAGACGATCTCATCACCCTAAACATTCCTGGTGGTGTTGCCGAAGGCATGCAACTATCGATGTCGGGCAAAGGCAACGTACCATCTCGTGGTGGCATGGCAGGAGACCTCCTCATCGTGATTGAGGAAGAAGAAGATCAGCAATTGAAAAGAGATGGTAACAATGTCGTGTTTGACATGCACCTGAGCTTTGTGGATGCTGCCCTGGGAACTTCTATGGAAATTCCTACCATTGACGGGAAAGCTCGTATCAATATAGAAGCCGGAACACAAGCCGGTAAAATTCTTCGCCTGAAAGGAAAAGGAATTAAAGATCTTAACGGATATGGTAAGGGTGATCAGTTGGTGCATATTAACGTATGGACGCCACAGCAATTAACATCAGACGAGCGGGAAACTTTGGAATCCCTACGTAATTCACCAAATTTCCAGCCAAAACCTAGCAAAAATGAAAAAGGCTTCTTTGACAAAATGAAAGACTTTTTCCATTGAGCAACAAGTTTGGTCCTAAGATAAATCGTATAGAGCTGCCACAAAGTTGGCGGCTCTTTTCGCGTTATATAGGACCAACATCATTTATATTTGCATCAACAATAAATACAATCATCATGAGATCCTTATTTCTACTTTATATGCTGCTGTCAACGGTGCTCATACCTGTTCAATCCAAAGATATTGAGTTAACGTTTGCTACTTACAACGTGAGCATGGAAGCGGACAATTACGTCCCGAGAGGCACTCCCGGCAAATCAGAAAAAATCCTGATTCAGGAGCTTTCTACCGGAAACAACGAGCAAATCAAAAATATCGCCACGATCATCCAAACGGTTCGTCCGGATGTCATTCTTCTGAATGAATTTGATTACATACAGGACCCGGAAAAAGGTGTTAAGGCATTTGTTAAAAATTACCTTTTGAAAAGTCAAAATGGAGCAAAACCAATAGACTACCCCTATTATTATTATTCGACGGTGAATACGGGCCAACCCTCTCCATTTGATTTAGACAATAATGGAAAAATGGAGCAATATGGTGCCGATGCATGGGGCTTTGGTATGTACCCGGGCCAATACGGCATGGTGATCCTATCCAAATATCCCATCGACTCAAAAAACGTTAGATCTTTCCAAAATTTCAAATGGAAGGATATGCCAGGAGCTTTAAAAACCACCAAGGCAGATGGCAGCGACTGGTATAGTCCGGAAGCCTGGAATCAGTTTCCCTTATCCTCAAAATCTCACTGGGACGTTCCGGTACTGGTTGGCAAAAACACCATACACGTACTTGCCAGTCATCCTACCCCTCCTACTTTTGACGGAAAAGAAGATAGAAATGGTAAACGCAACCATGATGAAATCCGTTTTTGGCATGACTACATTTCTGACGACAAAGCTTCCTACATATACGATGACAATGGCAATAAAGGCGGGCTGAATAAGGACACCCGTTTCGTAATCATGGGCGATCAAAATGCCTCTCCGGATGAAGGTGATGCAATATCAGAAGGTATACGATCACTTGTATCGCATCCAAAAGTTAATAGCGAAATGACACCGGCAAGTAAAGGCGGAGCCGTGCATAGTCCGACAAACACTTTTGCTAAAAACCATACAGCCTTCTGGCGCATGCGCGCAGATTACGTATTGCCATCCAAATTTGGCTTTACCGTTCAGGACAGTGGAGTGTTTTGGCCGGCTAAGGGCGAACCCTTCTCTGAATTGGTGGAGAAGCGGGAGTCAAGCTCCGATCATCGACTGGTTTGGGTCAGGGTTAGAATGAACCGCTAACCAGATTCCCAAAAATCCAAAAATAGCGACCCCATATGGATGTTAGCCCAATTCTTTCGTACCAAGAATTTGTTTTATAACTGGCTATCAGTCTCATAAGAAAGCGAGCCCTTGTCTTTAAATATTAATAACAAGGGCTCGCTTTCTTGGGTATCCTACGCTTGAATTGCCTCCCTATTTACAATCCAGCCAACGCTTTCTTCGAAAGTAGCAAAACTCTGTTCTTCCGGAATCAGAGAAGGAATAATATCTATCTTCCGAATCAGATATTCCGGCTGCTTTTGCAAGCCTGTTACTAATATTTCTATATCATTCCTTTTTAAGTCATTAAAGATATCTTCTAACGCATATAACCCGCTTTGGTCAATATATGGCACTTTCTCCATACGGATAATGATATATTTAGAACTACTAGGGACCTGCGAAGCCATAATTTGTAATTCATTGGTGTAACCAAAGAAAATAGGTCCTACCAAGTGCTTGATAAATACTTCGTCCCTAAATTTAGCAGGCAAACTTTTCTCATCCATCCATGGTAAATCGTTCGTTGGATCAATTTTATTGACACCCGACCGATCCGCAGAAATTTCGCCCATCTTTTTCATAAATATTAATGCCGAAATCACCAAACCTATTCCTACGGCAATAACAAGATCCCAGAATATCGTAATTAGCATCACAATGATCATCACGACTACGTCACCAATCGGCATCTTTCCAATTGCTTTCAAACCCCTGTAATCTAAAATACCAATCCCAACGGTAATTAAAACACCAGCTAACACGGCTGAGGGTATGAGAGAAGCTACCGGCGCCAGTATCAGCAAGATCAATAACAAGAGACAGGCAGCAAAAATACCCGACAACCGCGTTACGCCACCAGAATTAATATTGACAATGGTACGAATTGTAGCACTTGCTCCTGGAATACCTCCAAAAAGTGCAGACATGCTATTACCAAATCCCTGAGATACGAGCTCTTGACTACTATTGTGTCTAGTCTTGGTCATGTTATCTACGATCACAGATGTTAGTAAGGAGTCGATAGAGCCCAAGAGGGCCAGAGAAAATATAGCCATCAGGAACGGACGAATTGCTCCAAAGCTAAATTCAGTAAACATCTCATAGTGAAACGATGGGAAGCCTTGCGGAATCTCCTCTATACTTCTCAATTTAAGCCCTAAAAATACGGCAGTTGCCGACACGAGTATCAAGGCAATTAATGTACTGGGGATCGATGAGGTGATCGCTTTAAAACCGCTGATAAAAGAGTTGCGGGTTGGAATAATGGCAATTAACTTTTGAAATCCATAGATGACAATAATCGTAGATACGACGATCAAGAATTCTAAATAATTAAACTGCTTAATACCTCTTCCAATATTTTTAATAACGCCCAGAGGCGACTTTACCTGATTTTTACTGATAGCGACAGCCTCTTGGCGTACGTCCTGTTCGGTAATTTCTTTTGCCAGCAATACCCTGGTTCCCAAACTATCCAGATTTTTCAAAGAGATAATTCTCTTTTTATCATTTTGCTGAATGATCTTGCTAATCAGATTAGCCTCTGCTTTCGGTATGTTTTTCTGAATTAATATTTCATCATTGGCAGCATTGTAACCCAGCAAAGGTAGTAACTGACCGATAATGATTATGACTCCTATACCTGTCATAAACCCCGAAATAACGGGGTAAGGGACATATTTAATATATTTTCCTATCCCAATCAACCCCAGCACCACTTGCACTATACCCGCCAAAAAGAACACCATTAATATGGAAGGAAGCGCCTTTTCGATTTGGCCGTCAAAAGCCTGTATTATATTAGATATAACGACCATACTTACGGCGGTCATGGGAGCCGTAGGGCCGCTAATTTGAGGCTGGGTAGAGCATAATAAGGAAGCGAAGAAACCAATAGCAATTGCACCGAATAACCCTGCCGCAGCGCCCATACCCGACTGTTCACCAAAGGCCATTGCCAACGGCAACGCCACAATCCCAGAGGTTATACCTCCAAACAAATCACCCTTTAAATGTTTTAATGTAAAAAATCCCTTTAGTCTATGCAGCATAAATATAATTTTGGTACTGCTCAATATACAAAAAACACAGGAATTATCCGTCTTTTAAAAGCCATTTTAGCCTCTAAATCCAAATTATTTTCAAGATTTAGGCATATTATCCAAATAAAAGTGCTGGTATATATCGCCTGTCGATATATACCAGCACTTTTACCCAACAAAAACCAAACTTTTAGAAACTCTTATCAGCTACATCCCACCACAAACGAGTAGCGCCCGTATCAGGCCCTCCCAAAGTGGCAGCAGCGGCCTTGGCAGCAGCTCCATTGGTGTTATACTCCCTAATTGGAATTTGAATGCGTCTTACACCCGGTATAGTCGGTATTCTTCCGGCACTCAAATTAATCACCACAGGGAAAAGAATCGGATAACCTGTTCTACGATACTCTGCCCAGGCTTCCTCACCATCCGGAAATAAAGAAATCCACTTCTGCGTGATAATCCTTTCAAGCTTCTTATCATTAGAAGCCGCGTCGTCCCATTTGATGGTAATGGTGCTCAAATAGGGTGAACCTGTTTCCACATTATTCTGACCCACCGTTAATGACTTAGGATCAATATATGGCTTGGGCTTACTGGTTGCATCATTCTTATAAGCAGCAGCCTGGGCCGTTAAGCCATATTGCTCCATAGATCGGTCAATGCCCGTTTCATAGTTGGTTTTAGCTACACCCGCATTGGCCCAACCTCTCAAAGCTGCCTCCGCTTTCAAGAACCACGATTCCGCCGCAACCATCAATTGCATTTTCTGAGGGAAGCGAACCAGCTCTGAATATCCGTTATAGGTAGCTTTATCCTTAATATCGATTCCACTACGTATACCTTTGAACTGCCCCAAAACGGCTGGATCCTTCGCAGGAACGAAATATTTCGAAATACGTGGATCATTATACCCTCCCATGATAGCCTCCATAGGTGCACCCATTCTAGTATCACTCCAGTCGGTTGGGCTGGTGATAATATTCAATGGATGCGGAACGCTGGTGGTAATTAAGCAATTTTGACTATTGGCTTCCAGAAGTCCTCCATTTTGTGGATCCATAGCCGCCTCTCCTTGTGTTTTAGCCAAAGCGGGGGCTACTTTCACGATACGCAAAGCCATCCGCAACCGAAGCGTATTCGCATATCTGAGCCAATTGTCATAGTTATTGGAAGAATATGCCAAATCCGCCTTTTTCATTTGTGGAGAGGTAGGCGTAGTTTTTAACGCTTTTAAAGCATTGATTGCTATCTCCAGATCAGCAAAAAGGAATGGATATACGTCCTTTTGCTCATCATATTTAACTGTACCATCCGCCTCAGGAATATTGTATTTGCTGTAAATGATCGGCCCTATTTTCTCAGTTACTCTGGCCATAGCCGACACCTTTACAATACGCGCCAAGGCATCTAAATCCTTGAAGTTAGGATTAGCCTTAGCCAATTCCATCACCTTATAAGTCGGGTTCATTACATTGACATAGCGGTATACCCACACATTGGCATTCCAACCATCTACCAACTCGTACGTCAGGTTATTTGAATTGGAGCGAAAGGGAGCCTGGGCAGCCATATAGCCACTGTAACAGTCACTGATTAGGTTCTCCGTCAGCTGATAGGTTCCCACATCTTCCGGAATGATCGCTCTCTGCGCCTGTTGCAAGAATGCAGACACCAACTCGTAATCACTGTCTCCCTGCTCGGTTGTTAAATTGGCGGGGTTGGTGTTTAAATCCTCAAAATTGCCCGTACAACCCGGAATGAGTAAACCTGCAACCAGTAAACTCATCAAATACTTTGAAATATATGTTACCTTCTTCATTTGAAAATTCATTAATGTTTTTGTCCTGAACTAAAAGGAAAGTTTTAGGTTAACCCCCATGCTACGTGTAGTAGGAAGTCCAAAAATATCCAACCCTTGACCACCGACTCCGGTTGTTGTATTCAATTCCGGATCATAAGGTGCATCATTCATGAAGAAAAATAGATTACGTCCTACTAAACCAATACTCGCATTGCTGATCACCTTGCTCTTAATTGGCAACTTGTAGTAAAGCGAAATTTCACGCATACGGATGTTTGTTGCATTGTATACTTCCCCTTCTATGATACCATCGCGGTTTCCAACAGCGGCAAAGTATTTCTTGGCCGATATCTTGGTGATGGGTTTTCCATCTTCGTTTACTGCATCTATATTTACTCCACCTGCATCACGGGCATCTGCACTTTCTTTACTTACACCGAAAGAGTTAAGGTACCCTTGTGTGATACTAATTACCTGTCCACCAAATCGTCCATCAATGGTAAAGTTCAAGGACACATCACCCAGGTTGATGGTGTTATTCCACCCAATCAATGCTTTCGGGTTGCTGTTTCCTATATAGCCATCCGGCGCCGACAATGGAATGCTATCTTTTGTACTCACCATCATTTTTCCTGCCTCATCTCTCAAGAATTTTTTACCCCAAAAATCTCCAAATGAACCATTTACGCGAAGTACGTTGAAGTTACCCCCTACCGGATATGTTTCTGACAATTTCGGGTGCAGTTTTAAAACCTTGTTACGGTTAACAGTAAGGTTCAAACCTGTTTTCCAGCCAAATCGATCTCCCTCGATGACATCATAATTCAAGGCAACTTCAATACCCTTGTTCTGAACGTTACCTGCATTGATCAACAAATTGGTATTGACATAACCCACCGGTCCTTCAAAAGAGAAGAATTGATTTTTCGTATTGGTTTTATACAAAGCAACATCCACATTCAAACGATTGTTTAAGAACCGTCCTTCATAACCCAACTCAAAACTACCGCTGATTTCAGGCTTCAATGGCACGTCCTGATATACGCCCTGATTGTTGATTTCCAGCAGACCGCTACCAAATTTGGCATTTGGTATTTGCGTAACAAATTCACTTACGTCATTACCCACCTGTGCATACGAGAAGCGAAGCTTGCTATAGTTATTCCACTCCGGCAATCTAAACATCTCTGAAAGCACCGTGGTAACCCCTGCTGAGTAATAGAAATATCCAGACTTGGCACTTGGTGTGTTGGCCAATGTGGAGGCCCAGTCGTTTCGGGCTGTTAGGTCTAGGTATACATATTTCTTGATGCCAAGGTTGGCCGATGCAAACACAGATTGTATCTGACGTCTTCCGAAATATTCGCGTAAAGAGTTAACAGGTTGATCGCGGTAAATGTTATTCAAAAGAAATGCATTTGCCGCCTTCAATTTACGAGCATCCAGTGACCAGCTTGAACTCTTCGAATCATTGATAGACCCACCTAGCGTGAAATTCAATTCAAGATTCTCATTCAGGTTTTTATTACCTACCAATAATATGTCTCCATACAAGGTTCTTCCATTGCCCTCTTCACGCAGGTAACGACCATTATCAT
>CALGRQ010000335.1 GCA_937880795.1 uncultured Dyadobacter sp.
TATTGGTACTACTTAGTAAGTAAACCGCTTAAATTCGCTTAGTAAGGAGCGACTATATAAAATAAGCCGGACACCACCTGGGCATCCGGCTTCAAGTTAAGAAAGGAATAGGAGTCTTGTCTAGTTGTTGATGAGTTCCTGATATTTAAGATCTGAATAGGGATCAACTACCGATTCAGTCAAATACTTTACTCCTAACCCTCTTAACTGTTTGCTTTCGCAAATTCTTACTTAATAACACCAAGCTCCTTACCTACTTTTGTGAAAGCAGCCACGGCCTTTTCGAGATGTGCCTGGTCGTGTCCGGCCGAGATTTGTACACGAATACGTGCCTTACCCTGCGGAACAACCGGATAAAAGAATCCAATTACATATATACCTTCATCAAGCAACTTAGCCGCAAACTCCTGCGCCAATTTCGCATCGTACAGCATAATCGGTACAATGGGATGCTCCCCTGGTAGGATGTCAAAACCGGCCTCCGTAACCGCTTTACGAAAATAAGCGGTATTGGCTTCCAGTTTGTCACGAAGTGCCGTAGATGAAGTTAGAAGATCTAATACTTTAATGGAGGCCCCAACAATAGATGGTGCCAATGTATTTGAGAATAAATACGGTCTTGAACGTTGACGTAGAATTTCAACAATTTCTTTTTTAGCGGCAGTAAAACCACCAGATGCACCACCCAGCGCCTTACCGTAGGTTCCGGTAATGATGTCAATCCGACCCATTACATTATGGTATTCATGGGTTCCTCTACCGGTTTTACCCATAAAACCTGATGCATGACATTCATCGATCATCACCATAGCACCATATTGCTCCACTAAATCACAGATTTTATCGAGTTGAGCAATGGTTCCATCCATAGAAAATACACCATCCGTAACGACCAAAATACGTCTGCTTCCCTGAGCCGCTTTCAACTGCGCTTCAAGATCTGCCATATCATTGTGTTTGTAGCGGAAACGTTTCGCTTTACACAAACGAATACCATCTATAATGGATGCATGGTTTAATTCATCAGAAATAATGGCATCGCTTTCCCCCAAAAGAGGTTCAAAAACACCCCCATTGGCATCAAATGCAGCTGCATACAGGATGCAATCCTCTGTTCCTAAAAACGCTGCGGTTTTCCGCTCCAATTCTTTATGAATATCCTGCGTTCCGCAAATGAAGCGAACTGAAGACATACCAAAACCGTGCGTTTCGATAGCCTCTATACCCGCCTTAATTACATCGGGGTGTGAAGATAGCCCCAGGTAGTTATTGGCACAAAAGTTCAAAACCTCTTTACCGTTATCTGTTGCAATTTGCGCAGCTTGAGGCGTAGTTATTACACGTTCTTTTTTATATAAACCAGCTTCTGTGATGGCATCAAGTTCCTGCTGAAGTTCTTGCTGAATTTTTCCGTACATGGTGATTTCGTTTAAATGTATATGGAATCAATGACAATGATAAGACTAGGCTTTTACAGTTTTATACTTTTTCTGTAATTCCACGATCATTTCCTCCGTCATTTTGTCAAGCGTATAGGTTGGTCTCCATCCCCAATCCTTGCGGGCTACGGAGTCGTCGATATGCTGCGGCCAAGACTCCGCAATACCTTGACGGAAATCAGGCTTATAACTTATTTCGAATCCTGGAATAATTTTACGGATACTTTCTGCGATTTCCTTTGGAGAGAAACTCATCCCCGCAAGGTTATAGCTTGTTCTAAGGCTGATAGAATCCGCTGAGGCTTCCATCAAACGAACGGTTGCATCCATTGCATCGCTCATATAGATCATCGGCAAGGTGGTATTTTCCTGCAAGAAGCATTCAAAATGTTCTCCTTGTACCGCCTTGTGATATATATCCACGGCATAGTCGGTAGTTCCTCCACCAGGCATAGACTGATAACTAATAATACCCGGGTAACGCAGAGAGCGAATGTCTAACCCATAACGTTTGAAGTAATAGTTAGACCAGTTTTCACCAGCCGCCTTGCTAATACCATATACCGTGGATGGATCTAAATAAGAAAACTGATTGGCTGTTACATCAACCTGCTCTCCAAATACGGCAATCGAACTCGGATAAAATATCTTACGGACTCCATGTTCACGTGCCACTTCCAACACATTGAAATAGGTCTGCATATTTATTTGCCAGGTATTTAACGGATCTTGCTCACCACGAGCCGACAAAATTGCCGCTAAGTGGTAGATCTGCGTAATCCCATATTTCTTGACAATTGCTGCCATACTTTTGGCATCCGCAGCATCCAATTTTTCAAAATAATCGGTCTTATGATCCGGTTCACGCAAATCCGACGCTACTACTCCATTTTCACCGTAAATTCCACGTAGATAGTCTACCAGTACAGAGCCAATTTGCCCGTTTGATCCAATCACTAAAATACGTTCTGACTTCATCATATCACGAAATTGTTAAAAGCATAATTCACTTGCAATTTTGCCTTTTCGAATATTATTTTCAAGATATTGAAAGTTTCTCAGCGAATATTCCTGCACTATACAGAATCAAAAGAAAATATTACTTTTACGATTCAGAATATATTATAAATGCAGTAAATATTATGCCACATGGAGCAGCTCGATAAAATAGATACCAAAATCCTAAGAATCTTACAGAAAGATGCCAAGAAAACCACCAAGGAAATCGCCAATATGCTAAACCTTACGGTATCTCCGATTTATGAACGGATCAGACGTCTGGAGAGTCTGGGATTTATAAAACAATATGTGGCTATACTCGACAAAAAGCTTATCAATCGTTCCGTCACCACGATCTGTCAGGTATCGATGCGTTACCACAACGAGGCTTTTATCGAAAAGTTTGAACAAGAAATTCAGGACCTGGAAGAGGTGCAGGAATGCTACCATATGGCCGGGCAAGTCGATTTCCTGTTAAAAATCAATGTAGGAAGTCTGGACGAATACCACGATTTTGTCAAGTATAAGCTATCCAAGATTGATAATATTGGCGTGCTTAACAGTACGTTTGTACTTAAGGAAATCAAGCACACTTCCGAGTTTTACATTTAAGTCACAGGCGTAACTCTCGGCGCAGTAATCATCTATTTCGAATGAGCAGATGGGCGTCGTCACCCAAATCAATACTACGGTGTGTTTTGGCAGCTACTATGGAATCCAGAATGGGATCCTCACCATTCAAAAAGAACAGGTAGTCGGTTTCTTTGGCATCGTAAGCGATTGACAACCGCGCATATCTTTGGAAAGGCGTATGAATTTCGGAATAAGCTGATATTTCGGGCGAAAGAAAAATCCTGGAATTGGGCGGCACGTACTCGGAAATTTTATGCGTCTTCACATACATTTCATCTTCTACCTGATGCTTCAACTGATATACCATAACCACGATACATACCGTAGCCAGCCCCGGTATAACCAAACGTGGTATTCCTGAAAACCGGGACGACAATCGACTCAACCACTCAACCCCACAAGCTGCAAAGAATATACCCACGAAGGGAAGAGCTGGCATCAGGTAATAATCACCCTGCTTCACGCTTACAGACATTGGTAATATCACACAAACAATCATAAGCAATGAAAATCCGATTACCTTTTGTGTGTGACGCTTCAAGCCAATTTCCACACGTGTGAAGAAGCAAGTCAATATTAATCCAGCCAGAAATAACAGATGTGGAATTATGTTCTTGAATAGCAGGGTAATCAGATATAAGTGAGAACTTAGGCCATCGCCCACTTTCTCCCTTTTTTTCGTGAGCGCTAAAACCACCTGGCCATGGAAATAGTTGGTTAAAAAGAAATTGGACGGTGGATATAGCAGAACCGCTCCTAGAAGGAGCCCAAAACTCACGGTCATCAGCACCAATCCGCTTATAGCAGGCTTCGCCAATTTCAAGTCGAAAGCGAGACCATATAAAATCGGCAGCGCAAGCGGGAAAAGCCCAACCGGTCCCTTGGTCATACAGGCCAAAAATATCATTACGCCTGCCATAAGCCAATACCCATAGGCCCGCTGGGCATAGAACGCTTTAAGTTGAAACAAACAGGAAGCCAGACAAAAAACCGCCATAGTGGTATCCAACAAATTGTTAGGCACACTCCACCATACCACTTTTAGTCCATACCACATTAAAACGGGTAGCCAGGCTTGTCGTCGAATTTCCGCGTTATCCCTAAACAACTGTTTCCAAATCGCGGCAATCAGGTATATACTTGCCAGCAGTACAATGAGGTTATATATATTTTCTGTCGCGGTAGTATCTCCCAAAATCCTAAACAGCAGAGATTCCATCCCAAACATCAGTGGAGGATGTTCGCAAAAAAATGCACATAACTGATTGTATGACAACCAAAAAGATTCGGCAAAATAGGGTTCCCATAAGGAACCCTGCCCCAACGCCATGTTTCTGGCAATGGCTGCATAAGCCAGCCCATCTACAAAAAGTATATGATCCACCGACCTCGGAACAAAGGTCATAGCTATAAAGCAACTGGTTAATAACCAGCCTATTTTACTTAAATTGATTACCATTTAAAGTTTATTCACCATACTCTCCCTACAATTACTTACTTCCTGTGGAGGATTTAGTTGGGAGATATATGAAGTTTCTTCCGTTGAAATTTTAGCTGCACAAAACTACCCTTTTACTTCAATATAGTCTTGCCTCTATATCAAACGATGGTGACTTATGAAATCAATTAATAAGCTACACCTCTGATACGAATGGAGCTATTGTTATTTTTCGAATTTCGTTTCGTTATGATGTTAACCACGTTAATATCTTTCCTTGGGGAAGGGCCTTCAATCTTATCCACGATGATAGTCTGGATGTACTTCTCATCCAGCACATACAATTCGGCAGATTCTTTAATCAATTTTCCCGCTAGTTGAAAAACAACGGCTTTTCGATCCAATGAAGTATATTTTTCCCTTAGATCATTGAGTGTAATGATTTGAGGTTTGTAACCATTCTTCAAGGTGATGTAAAACACACCATCATATTTCCCCAACTTTTCTACCATTTCCGGATTAATGGTGTACATTAAGGATTGATGCATGCGCTCATTATCCAGAAAAAAGTGGGAATTCTTTGCCAATTTTTGGCTAGGCACAACCGTAACCTTAATATTCGGTTTCTCCAGAGTTGTTATTCCCTCTGAAATTTGGGCATTGGCCGTAAAGCCACTCAAAACACTCAACATGAAGATCAATTGTTTCATAATCTCACATTTTTAAAGTGTTAAAATCAACAAAACCTATATAAAAAATTCTTTACCGCCTTTTTATAAACTCCGCTTGCCAACTGTAAAACCTCCTACACCACTACCCGTAACGCCCTTTTCCGTAATACCTTGCACCACAATTTTGTAGTTACCTGTTTGATCTGAAGTAAAAAATTGAATTTCTGCTTTTCCATCCTTGTCCGTTGTCACATTGGGAGCCCAGTGCAGTAAATTTCGCAAATCGGGCATCCGTCCTTTAAGCGCCGCCTGGTTATCATACTTTGGCACATAAAATTCCCGTTCGGCCTGCACACCCTTATAAGGCGTAACCAGTACTTTCGGATCTAACTCAAAGCCTGCCAAATCATTTTTATAGGTCGAAAAACTTACAATACCCGTAAATTCCATTATACCGAGAATATAACGGGAGCTCATGAGCTCAATTTTTTTGATTTTTAACGGGTCAATCTCCATAAATTTATCCAGATTGAAGATTGGAATACCGTCCAGCAAAACCAACGGATCGGTACGGTAATAGGTATTGGGAATAACCCTGTCTATCATCCGAAAATGAAATTGTTTGTTTCTTTTCCGAACCATCACCCCCCTTACATATTCCCTTAAAACCTCTTCCATGGTTGGGAAGCGAGTAAAATCGTCGAGAAAATATTTTTCATCAGGAAGACCAAAAAACGTGAGCGAATCGGTCAACACAGGATTGCGTTCAGTATACAACCTTGGTATATATGAATTACCAGCCTGCATGTTGATACTTCTTGTCAACAAATCCTTATCCCGATTTTTGTCAAAGAAAAATGGCGTAATCTTATTTTCAGAAAACGTTTTAGAAAACGGACTAGTCATTTCGAAAGTATAGGTAGAATCGATCAGCTGATTGGTTTGAAGCGTTAGTTCACGTGGACCCGCATAATGCTTCAGTTCAAAGAAAATATCTCCATTCTGATCGCTACGGCTGGTAAACAACTTGGCTGGAAAATCAAGCGGCGCCATATAGGTATCTATATTGGGAGCAGGAGTATTCGTTCCCGCTTTCAATACCTTTCCATATACCAAATGTCCATCATACTCGGGCAAAAAGTTGTATTTAGGCAATGAAGCGCCAAATATGTGTTCCCACTTAAACCTTCGCCATCCGTGTGTAATCATCACATCGTCCAGCTCCCGATCCGTTTGGACATTCACATTTCTAAAATAGTACGCAGCATCCTCCACCTGCCCCTGCAAATCCGATACAAGGTATAAATGGCTGGTGATGTCATCTTGTGGTAAATTTGAAATGCTGTCTGTTAAGAATACCGACACCGACAAATTACTCGCCTGTCCGGAAGTGATGTGGAGCGTAACCTTTTCCCGGGAAACAAAATCCTGTTTGCCTACTTTGGCCTCCACAGGCAACAATTGATCGGGCCGCTTAAAATACAACCGCTCACAAACCGGCTTCAGTTTTTCGTTCAGGATTGTTATGTGCGAAATACCTGCGCCCAATTGCGATTTATCAATGGTAAATTCCGCTTTGTTTCCTGTAAAGCTGAGCCTATCTGAAATAGGATTCAACTGACGCGTATGGGCTAACAAATAAACCTTACCTGGGCTTTCAAAGCCTTCGCGCACCACGGTTACCTTTAATTGATCCTTGCTGATATCCGATACCTGCATCACATACCCCTGCTCCATAATTTGAGGAAGAGAATATGTAGATTTCTTCCCTTTTGCATCCGTAATGATAGCCTGTAACGCTCCGGTAGTCCCTGGTTTTAAGAGAAAATTACCTATTCCATATCGATTGGGTTTAAAGCGCGCTACGGTATCATTTTGCTGATTTATCACGACGCCACGAAAATCGATTCCTTTGCCGTCGGGTCCTATACCTCTAAATGCTACCTTACTTTCAATGTTTTTAACCAGATAACCACCTTCGGGGAAAAATTGAAGATCATAGCTTATTTCTTGCTCGGCATCCGGTGCCGGATCAAATTTGATAAAGGGATTGATGATTGAGATCTCGGTTTCAAAAAAATATTCAGGACCGAAATTTTTCATCCAACTTGTATAACCTCTTACCTTGTAACTTCCGCTTGGTACCACCGAAGGAATTGAAACAGAACCATTACCCTTTCCATCCTTTAACGAGAATTTGGTTTGGATAACGGCATTATTGTCCCGATCCAGTACTTCCAGATAGGCCACTTTACTCATGTCCAAAAAGCGATGACGGGCTCCATCCAGGTTATAGGCTTTAAACCAAATGGTTTCTCCAATCAGATAAAAGGAACGGTCGAGATGCACGTACATTTTTTCCTGAAGAGCCGTATTGCTATACATATTAAACCTTTCCACGATGGACTTAGCCATTGGATCCGTTTGTGCTATACCTACGGCCGATCGAAACGTAAAAAATAAGCCTAAAAAAAAGATCGCTATATATCTCATTGCAATGTCTGGTAGCCCATTAAGATTTTATTGCCAAAACGATGGTTGCACGGTGGTACCTCCCTGGGACCGACAGTCCACACAGCCATAGGACGACATGATCAGCGTATCGGAACGCTCTCCATGGTAGTGCATCAGATATCCGAAAGGAGACTTTAAAAATTCATCCACACGCATGGTATCTGGAGCAATACACGTTGGATAGCGTCCCAACCCCGGAGTCATAAAAATCCGTTTTTTCTCTTCTTTTGATACCGTAAAATAG